>DAOLIP010000143.1:0-7254 GCA_035328475.1 Ferruginibacter sp. | reverse complement strand
AATTAAATTCGTTTTTACAAACCAGTTTTTCAATACATGATATTTCCAGAAAGCCCCGGCCTGAACCCTGTTCAAACTGCTGATAATTGAACGATCAGTCTCATTTGTTGCAGTGGTATTATTATAAGCCACTCTTATACCAAATGAACTTTGTGGCTTGATGCGTTTATTACTTTTTTGTGCAATAACCCCTGTGCAGGTAAGCATGCCTGCTGATATCAGTATCAAAATTTTCATACCTCGGCTTTAAGAAAAGACCAGATCAAAATTAATTATGCTGCATGATTTACAAAATTAACGCCTGCTTGCAATGAGCAGGTTCAGGTCGGTGAACTTAAGATCAAACCGTTCACTTAAATAAAAATTGGTAAGACTTCCTTTAAAGAGATAGATGCCGCTGCGGATATTTATCTTATGCCAGATGATATTGTCGATACCGCCGTCTTCACCCGTTTCCAGCATCAGCGGCATCAGTACATTGCTGATGGCCTGCGAGGCCGTACGGGCAAAACCGCTGGGTATATTGGGAACGCAATAATGGATCACTTCGTTCTTGGTGAACACCGGCTTTTCATGCGTGGTAACCTTGCTGGTCTCAAAGCAGCCGCCATGATCGATACTCACATCCACGATCACACTACCAGGCCGCATATTACTTACGGTTTCTTCTGTTACCACAACAGGTGTTCTTCCGCCGGCGCCGCTTAATGCACCTACAGCCACATCACATGTTTTTAACTGCTTGGCCAATATCTTAGGTTCAATCACCGATGTCCATAACCGTACGCCGATATTATTCTGTAACCGCTTCAGACGGTAGATGCTGTTATCAAAAACCTTTACGCTGGCGCCCATAGCTAAAGCCGTTCTGGCCGCATATTCACCCACAATACCGGCGCCGATGATGATGACCTTTGTTGGAGGAATACCACTGATGCCGCCAACCAAAACGCCTTTGCCATTATTTGTCTTGCTCAAATACTGCCCGGCGATCAGCATCACTGCACTGCCGGCGATCTCACTCATACTGCGAACAATGGGATTATGGCCGCTGTCGTCCTTCAGGTTCTCAAAACTCAGGGCGGTGATCTTTTTATCCATCATCTTCTGCAGTATCTCCCGTTTCATCACGGCCAGATGTATTGGTGAAATGATGTATTGATTTGGTTTCAGCAACTCACATTCTTGCTCACTTACCGGGGCGCTTTTAACCAGGATATCGCATTCAAAGACCTGTTTCTTGTCGTAAGCTATTTTGGCACCCGCATCACTGTAATCTTTATCCGTATAGCTGGCACCGTCGCCAGCCTTTGTTTCCACCACCACCTGGTGGCCATTGGCAACCATCACTCCCACCGCTTCCGGCGTAAGAGCAATACGGTTCTCATTAAAGGAGTTCTCTTTGGGAATTCCGATCAGTAACTCAGAGCCCTTGGATTTAACATCCAGGGTCTCTTCCAGTGTTTCATACGAAAATGAAGAAGATACATAAGGTCTTGACGAAGCCATAAAGGTGAATTGTAAGCTTACAAATTACAAATTTATTCGCAGCTTTCTGTTATTATCATCTACATATGTTATGACAATATGCAGGGTATCATCGGGAAAGATACCCGGTGCTTTCTCTGGCCATTCCACCAGGCAGGTATTGCCCGAGAAAAGGCAATCTTCCACCCCGGCATTAATGGCTTCGTTTTCATCTTTCATACGGTACAGGTCCATGTGGTAAACGGTTTGTCCACCAACTGTTTTATATTGATTGATGATTGAGAATGTGGGGCTCGAGATCACATCTTTTACTTCCATTACTTCACAAAGGGCGTGGATGAAGGTGGTCTTGCCGGCCCCCATTTCACCATGAAAGGCAAGTACTTTATGGGCTGCTGAAGCCGACAGCAGCTTTGCGGCTGCCTCCTTTATCTTATCCAGGGTAAAATTTACCTCCATGTTGCAAAGATATTTTCCTTCATTAGTAATTGGGCTACAATTTCAGTGAATAATTTTGCATTATGGAAAAAGTTGAATGGAAAGTAGAGGGAATGACCTGTACCAACTGCGCCCTCACCATTAATAAATATCTTGAAAAAGAAGGGCTGAAAGATGTGAAAGTAAATTTTATTGGCGGCGAAGTCAGTTTTGAGGTGGCCGATGGAAAATCCAAAGAACAACTTGCCAAGGGAATAACAGACCTGGGTTATCAGGTAGTTAATGAACTTCAAACCTCAAACCTCAAACCTCAAACAAAGATCTTTTCCAATCACCTCCAACGCTTTCTCTTCTGCCTGCCCTTTACACTTGTGCTTATGTTACATATGCTTCCCTGGCATATTCACTTTTTAATGAACCCGTGGATACAGCTGGCAATATGCATCCCTGTTTTTGTCGTAGGCATGGGTTATTTTGGAATAAGCGCTGTTAAAAGCCTGCGCCGCGGCATTCCCAATATGAACGTGCTGATCGCTATGGGAGCATTGGCGGCATTTGTATATAGTTTGATCGGCACGCTTGGCAACCTGGGGGCCGATTATATCTTTTATGAAACCACGGCCACCATCATCACACTTGTTTTCCTAGGCGAATGGGTGGAACACAAATCCGTTCAATCCACACAAAAAGAATTGAACAAACTGGCCAGGCAGCAAAAAGTAATGGCCAATATGATCGCTTTTGATGATGAGCATAAAGAACTCATCTTCCCGATTGAAAACACAAAGCTGCATGTAGGCGATCTTGTACTGATAAAACAGGGAGAGCAGGTGCCGGTAGACTGCAAAATCTTATGGGGAGATGTTCATGTGAATGAATCGCTGCTTACCGGTGAAAGCAAACCGCTACACAAAATCAAAAAAGATGCATTGATCGGCGGAAGCCTGGTAACAGACGGTACCGTTAAAGCACAGGTAACTGCTGTTGGAAAAGATACGGTACTGAGCAATATCCTCGATCTTGTTAAACAGGCACAGGGCGAAAAACCTCCTGTTCAGCAACTGGCCGATAAGATCAGTGCTGTGTTTGTTCCCGTGGTGATCGGTATATCGGCCATCACTTTCCTGGTCAACTATTTTGCCTTTGATGTAAGCGCCACCAGTTCTTTAATGAGAAGCATTGCAGTACTGGTGATCAGCTGCCCCTGTGCCATGGGACTGGCAACACCTGCTGCCATTGCTGTTGGTTTGGGAAGGGCCGCTAAAAATGGAATTCTTTTCCGCAATGCAAAAAGCCTGGAGTTGTTTAAGGATATCAGAACCGTAGTGTTTGATAAGACCGGTACGTTGACAAAAGGAAACTTCCAGGTTACGGGTATCCATTCAATACTCATATCTGAAGCCGAATTTAAACGGGTTGTTTTCTCGCTGGAAAAATATTCCAATCACCCTATTGCAAAAACAATTACTGCCGAGTGGAAGATGAGCGATACCATTCAATGGAAAAAGATCGAAGAGTTAAAAGGCCTTGGCATGAAAGCAGAGGATGCTGCCGGCAACACCTGGCTGCTTGGATCACATAAAATTGCTGCTTCACAAACAAACGACACGTTACACACCGCTTACTTATTACAAAATGAAAAGCTGGTTGGCTGGTTTGATATGGAAGATGGGATAAGAACGGAAGCAAAAGAAGTGATCAGCTACCTGCATGCAAAAAATATCCAGACCATTTTATTAAGTGGCGACTCACTGCAGCGAACCAAAAAAGTTGCTGATGCTTTAGGCATTGATAAGATATATGCAGAAAAAACACCGGAAGAGAAATTACTCATCATAGAACAGTTGAATAAAGAAGCGCCCGTTGCCATGGTGGGAGACGGCATCAACGATGCACCCGCCCTTGCAAAAGCAACCATTGGTATATCCATGAGTGAAGCAACACAATTGGCAGTTCAAACCGCACAGGTTGTTTTGATGAATAAAGGCATTCAGCATTTACCCCTTGCATTGGGATTGGGTAAACACACCTTCAGCACCATAAAAGGAAATCTCTTCTGGGCGTTCATCTATAATATTGTTGCCATACCCATTGCCGCCATCGGGTTACTGCAGCCCGGCCTGGCCGCCCTGGCCATGGGTTTCAGTGATGTGGTACTGGCCATAAATTCCATCAGGCTTAATTACCGGAAAGTGATTTAATTTCAAGCCACAATTTACCCGGTTGAATATTCATGAAATTTTAAAAGAGCATTGGGGCTTTGATCACTTTCGTCCGCTACAGGAAGACATCATTAATTCCGTACTGGAAGGAAAGGACACGCTTGCTCTTCTGCCAACCGGTGGAGGAAAATCAATTTGCTTCCAGGTGCCGGCATTGGCAAGGGAGGGATTATGCCTGGTGATCAGTCCGCTTATTGCATTGATGAAAGACCAGGTGGAGAACCTGAAACGAAAAAGGATCCCTGCCCTGGCAATTTTCTCGGGCATGAACTTCCCGGAGATAAAAAAGACGTTGCAGAATGCTGCTTATGGTAATTACAAATTCCTGTATGTTTCTCCCGAACGCCTCGAAACAAACCTGTTCCTGGAATATCTGCCTGCGCTGAATATTAATTTAATAGCCGTAGATGAAGCCCATTGTATCTCGCAATGGGGTTACGACTTCAGGCCACCGTACACACGTATTGCCAGCCTGCGGGAACAATTACCTGGCGTACCGGTACTGGCGCTTACTGCATCTGCAACCAACCCTGTTCAGGATGATATCTGTGATAAACTTCGGTTTACAAAAACACAGCAGCGTTTTCAGCAATCGTTTGAACGGCCTAATCTTTCTTACAGCGTTTTCAATGTTCCCTCCAAACAAAATAAACTGCTGGAGATACTGAATAATGTAAAAGGCACGGCCATTGTTTATTGCAAGACCAGGAAGCACACTACCGAAATTGCACGACTGCTTCGGATGAATAAGATCAATGCAGATTTTTATCATGCAGGACTGAGTAATGAAGAAAGAAACAGCAAACAGGAAAATTGGATCAACAATAACACCCGGGTAATGGCCTGCACCAATGCATTTGGGATGGGAATAGACAAACCCGATGTACGGGTAGTGGTTCACTATGATGTACCCGATTGCCTGGAAAATTATTACCAGGAGGCAGGAAGAGCCGGTAGAGATGGTCAGCGGGCTTATGCCGTATTGCTCCACAGCAGTAAAGAACTGGAAAACCTGTTGGAACAGGTTGATACCCGCTTTCCGAAAGAAGAGGATATCAAACAGGTATACATCGCCATCATGAACCACCTGCAGGTACCTGCAGGCAGCGGCGAAGGAATGAGTTATGATTTTGACATTGCGGTGTTTTCATCTGCCTTTAAATTAAACATACTGCTGGTCACGTATGCCATCAAAGCACTGGAACAGGAAAACATCATCAGCTACAATGAAGTTTTCTTCAGCCCCTCTACGGCAGTGTTCACTACCAGCAAAGAAGAGCTGGTTGATTTTGAGAACCAGCATCCGGAACTTGAACCTTTGATAAAAGGTCTTTTGCGTTCGTATGAAGGAATTATTGATTTCCCTTCCATTGTATACGAAAGCAAGTTGGCCATTTTCTTACAACAGGATAGCGAAGCGGTCAAAAAGGATCTCGGGCGATTAAATGATTATGGGATCATCAGTTATGCAGTTCAAAAAGATAAACCGCAGATCACCCTGTTACAAAACCGGATGTATGCAGATACGTATCTTATTAATAATGTCAACTACCTGAAACGAAAAGAAAGTTTTGAGAAACGTGTGAATGCCATGACCGGTTATGTTCAGAACACCGGCCATTGCCGGTGCAAACAGATTGCTTCTTATTTTAACGACGATAAAACCACCCCTTGCGGGATCTGCGATAACTGTATCAACGCAAAACTGGTCCGGGTTAGCCAGGAAGAATTTAATGCCATTTCCAGCCATATTCTTGCAGCAACCCAAAGATCTTCATTAAACTCCGATAAGGTATTAAACGGGTTAAAAGGCTTCAATAAACAAAAGGTTTGGCAGGTACTGGATTACCTGCAGGCTGAACGAAAAATTGAGGTGGATAAAGAGGGAAATATCACTGCAAAAGAGTAAGCCGGAAGGGGTGTAAAATAAAAAAGGGACCAAGATAGAAATCTAGTCCCGCTTTAAAATCCAATATCCTATGAAAAACCGAGACGAAGATACATGGCTTTTTAGGATTCTGCAAGATTTTTAGCAGGTATTTTGAAATTTTTATTACGCATTATTGTGTAAAAGTTACAAATGGGCTAAAAATTTCAACCGATTTCATATTTGATAACCAACTACTTACCTAAGCATCTCTTATTTATTTTACCCGTTTATACCACCCACTTCTGTATAAATAGCTTGCGCCCTGGTACCATGAAATTGCCTCATTAATCAGGCTGTCTGGCACCATTGCCGGGGCATTTGCTCCGGTCATAAAGTCGGGGGTAAATGTTTTAACCTTTCGCTGGGGGGATAAGATCACCAGCTTTCCATTCCGGATATACCCCATATCCTGGTAGGTACTTATAAAAGCACGTTCCTTTCCGGGAGCTAACTGGTAGATATCATACCCAAAAAAGCGGCTGGTATAATCTAGGTTCATCAGTCCAAGAACGGTAGGCGCCAGATCTATCTGGCTCACCAACCTTTCTTCAACCATCGGTTTTATCAATTGAGGGGCATAAATAAGACAAGGAATATGATACCGGTTCACGGGCAGGTCAGTTTTACCAGCGCTTTTTGAGCAATGATCGGCCACGATCACAAACAGGGTATTATTGAACCAGGGTTTATGCTGTGCACCTTTTATGAATTTATTAATAGCATAATCGGTGTACTTAACAGCACCGGCTATTGACTGGGTAGAAGGAGGAATATCAATAAGCCCATCTGGGTATGTATAAGGTCTGTGATTGCTTACCGTCATGATATGGTTGAAAAACAGTTTTCCGGCTGCAAAACTTTTATCGCACCGCTGAAGTGTAAAATCAAAAGCCGCTCCATCATCTACTCCCCAGGCCGTGGTATGATGAACCAAACTATCGGGAATGTCACGTTGATCAAGAACGGTATAACTGCTGTTGCTGAAGAATTTACCCATATTATCAAAAAAAGAATTGCCGCCGTAGATATAATGGCAATCATATCCTTTGCCTTTTAACACACTGCCCATGGTGAACATATCGTCATTTTCGGGCCGGCGAACTATGGATTGCCCTGGCGTAGGAGGAATGGCCAGCGATAATGCTTCCAGCCCCCTCACCGTTCTTGTACCGGAGG
>DAOLIP010000142.1:0-7389 GCA_035328475.1 Ferruginibacter sp. | reverse complement strand
CTGGTAAACCAGTGTATTATTCCTGCTTAAAAAAGTGCGGATCATGATGGCATGGTTGATACTTTTATCAAACCCGATAAACCCGATGGCCCCGCCATAGTAACTCCTTTGATTTGTTTCAAATTCATTGATCAGCTGCATGGCTTTTATTTTTGGCGCCCCGCTTAATGTTCCGGCCGGAAACGTGGCAGCCAGTAACCTGAACGGGTTGGTTTCCGCATTCACTTTCCCGGTGACCTCGCTCACCAAATGTATCACATGACTATAGTAGTTGATCTTTTTGTACTGCGTTACTTCCACATCACTGCAAACCCTGCTCAGGTCATTCCGGGCCAGGTCAACCAGCATCACGTGTTCGGCGTTTTCCTTTGCATCATTCTTAAGTTGCACAGCAAGCAGTTCATCCTGCTCATCGTTGCCCGTTCTTTTAAATGTGCCGGCAATGGGATGAACAACCGCCTTCCCTTTCTCCACGACCAGCTGGCTTTCGGGCGAAGATCCCATCAGCTTATAATCGCCGTAGTCAAAGTAAAACAGGTACGGACTTGGGTTGATGCTGCGCAGTGAACGGTACACATTGAAGTCATCGCCCGTAAAATGCTGTGCAAATCGCCTGCTGAGAACGATCTGAAACACATTGCCCCGGTAACAGGCGGCAATACCCTTCCTCACCATTTCTATATATGCCTCATCAGTTATGTTAGATATTTCTTCCGCTACAGTTCTAAAAGGAAAAACAGGAACATCCCGGTTCTTTATTAGACTTTCAATTAAGTCTCCTTCACTTTCCAATCCCGCTATATGATTTTCACAAAGGAATAACTCATCTTTAAAATGATTGATGGCAATTACATATTGATACAGGCGGTAACGTACCAATGGAATCACACTCCCCTCTCCTCCAGGAGAGGGGTTGGGGGTGAGGTTTACCGAATCAAAGAACTGAACCGCATCATACGATGTATATCCAAACAATCCCTGCGCAACATTTACCGGTTTCACTGCTGCCTCTTTCATTTCAAAGCGCTGCATAAAATCCCACAGCTGTTGCGGCACATCTGCCGGGTTATTTATTTTGATCCTTTCTGCAGGCTGGCACGGCAGTTTGAATTCAATGACCGAAGGATTGCTTATCTCTATCCCGGCAATGGCATTGATGCCGATAAAAGAATAACTGTTTTCGCCCGCATGAAAATCGGTACTCTCCAGCAGGATCGTATCCCGGAAACGGTCACGCAGCCGCAGGTAGATGCCTACGGGTGTATAAACATCCGCCAGCATTTTTTTGTGGGTGGTATTTATTTCGATTTTCTTCATGCCCCTGTCCCCTAAAAGGGAACTTTATTTTAGGATTATAATTTATTTTAGTCAACTTTTCAATATTTCCAGTTCAATGTTTCATTTTGCCAGCCTTTTCCGGTTCCCCTTCAGGAGGCGGAATTAAAAAGCCCCAACACATTGTGCCGGGGCCTATACATATTTCAGTTACATGAATAACAGCACAGCGACACGTCAGTCTTTTGACTGCCACCACCAACTGTTGTTATTTGTATGGATCCTTTTCATTTCTATTGCAAATATGTGGAGGAAATACCTAACAAAAAAACTTTTTTAGTAAATTGAATAAATTTTACCAAATGCTGATACAACAGAAGCAGGACGGCAGCAAGGGTTCGTTCTATGTAGAAGAAAACGGAAAAACACTTGCGGAAATGACATATTCCATGACCGGTGCCGAACTGATGATCATCGATCATACCGAAGTATCGGATGAACTGAGAGGAAAAAACGCAGGCTACCAGCTGGTACATGCCGCCGTGGAATACGCCCGGGCCAGCCATATGAAAATACTTCCCCTCTGCCCCTTTGCAAACTCGGTATTTAAGAAGAAGGCAGAAGAATTCGGCGATGTACTGAGGCCTAAATGAAGTAACTTCATCAAAACAAAAAAAGTGAATCTCATTGTATTCGGCGCCACCGGCCTGGTGGGCAAACAACTGGTACAGCAGGCCCTCTTCAATGGCCATCATGTAAAAGCATTTGGCCGGAATGTATTTACCACCGATTTCCTGGAAACAAAAGATTTAGAACTGGTACAGGGCGCTTTATTTGATGCCACCGAAGTGTACAATGCCATCAAAGGCTGTGATGCCGTGCTTTCTGCCATTGGCGGCGGGTTCGATAGCGGTGATAAGACCCGTACCCTTGGCATGAAAAATATCATCGCCCAGATGAAAAAAGCCGGCGTTCAACGGATCATTGCCATTGGCGCACAGGCCATATTGAATGCAGATGAGAATACCCTGGTAATGGATAAGGACGATTACCCGGAGGAATACAAACCGGTGAGCAAGGAACATTTTAAAGTGTACCAGATGCTGAATGAAAGCGGGCTCGACTGGACACTTGTGGGCCCATCGGATATTGCCGACCACGGCCCTACGGGTTCGTACATCATAAAGGCCGATTACCCCCCGGATCCTTTAAATGACAGGATCAATTCCGGCGACCTGGCCATGTTCATGCTGAATGAACTTTCTAAAAACGAGTACATCCATCATCGTGTTGGCATATCAAACTAAAAATTTAAAAAGATAAAATATGAAAAAGCTTCTCGTTCTTGTATTCCTTTTTTGCAGCGGCAATTTACTTGCACAAGACGCCATCGAGTACCAAACCCCTCCCAAAGAGATCTACGACCTGGTGATGGCCAAACCAACTCCCGGTGTTAGTTTCGACAAAAAGGGACAATATATGCTGGTGCTCGGCCGCAGCAGTATGCCCTCCGTGGAAGACCTGGCACAACCTGAGTTACGTATTGCAGGCTTAAGAATAAATCCAAACAATTTCGGTCCCAGCAGAAGTTCTTACATCACCGATATCATCATCAAAGAAGTGGCTACGGGTAAAGAATTTCGCCTTACCGGCTTACCGGCAAATTTAAAAGCCGGCAACCTGCAATGGAGTCCGAATGATGACAAGGCCGCCTTCACCAACACAACCAACAATACAATCGATATTTATGTGATTGATATTAATACTCACAAAGCGACCAAAATAAACAAGGGAGCGGTCAATCTTGTGTTAGGTGCCGCCTTCGACTGGATAGACAACAACAGTTTATTATATACCGCCGTAAGCAAACCATTGAGCATGGCGCCCAAAAAACCATTAGCGCCTAAAGGACCGGTTGTGCAACAGAACCTTGGCAAAGTGGCCGCCAGCGTAACTTTCCAGGACCTTATAAAATCCCCGTTTGATGAAATGCAGTTTGAATTCTACGCCACAACACAACTGGTAAAAAACACCAACGGAAGTGAAATAAAGATCGGCCCTCCTGCTATCTACAGCAGCGTGGAAATATCGCCCGATAAAAAATACTTGCTGGTGGAAAAGATAGACAAGCCCTTCTCATACCTGGTTCCGGCCGGCGGTTTCAACTCTACCATGCTGGTAACCGATATGAATGCAGCAACGGTAAAAGTGCTTGCCAAATTACCCAGCAGCGAGCTGGCTCCAAGAGGCAACGACAATGTGCTGAATGCACCACGTGGTTACAACTGGCTGAATAATTTCCCTTCAACCTTACAGTGGATAGAACCATTGGATAGCGGTATGATAAAAAATAAAATGGATTATCATGATGCTGCCTATACCCTGGCCTCACCCTTTACAGCCGAACCAAGATTGCTTTGTAAAACAGCCATGCGGATGTACGGCGTAACAATGCTGTCTAATAATACATATTTTGTAACCGAAGGCTCAAGAGCGCAACACCGGCGTAAAACAAGCAGCCTTAATCCAGCCGTTCATTGAATTTACTTATTGACCTTAGTACAGATGATGCTTACAACGACCCAGGAACACCTGTGACCGAAAAGAACATATATGGCCGAAATACCATCAAAGTAATCAACGGCACCAAAATAGTGATGAGAGGCACCGGTGCTTCTTCAAAAGGTGATCTCCCATTCTTAAATACATTTGATATATACACCAAAGAAACCAAACAACTCTGGCGTTGTGAAGAACCCTACTACGAGAGCGTTACCGATGTGCTCGATTTTGATAAGATGATCATTGTTACCAATAAACAAAGCCAGACCGAACAACCTAATTATTATCTGCGTGACCTGAAGAATAATTCTGCCAAAGCCATTACCAATTTCCCCGATCCGCAACCCGGGCTGCGTGGCATTACCAAACAAAAAGTAACTTATAAAAGAAAAGATGGTGTTGACCTGGCTGCCGACCTGTATTTACCAAAAGGATATGATGCAAAAAGAGACGGGCCGCTTCCGGTTATCATGTGGGCCTATCCACGTGAGTTCAAGAGCGCTGCTGATGCCGCCCAGTTACGTGGCAGCAAATACACATTCACAAGAGTAGGCTATGGCTCCGTTGTTTTTTGGGCCACGCTGGGGTATGCCATTATGGACAATGCCGAGTTTCCCATTGTGGGCGAAGGGGATAAACAACCGAATGATAACTTTATTGATCAGCTTACCTGGAGCGCTGAAGCAGCTATTAAAAAAGTAGCTGAGATGGGTGTGGGCGACAGCAACCGGGTGGCCGTTGGAGGGCATAGTTACGGCGCTTTTATGACCGCAAATCTTTTGGCGCATACAAAACTTTTCAAAGCAGGTATTGCACGCAGCGGCGCTTACAACCGCACCCTCACTCCTTTTGGTTTTCAGAACGAAGAACGTACCTACTGGCAGGCGCCTGAAGTTTATTTTGCCATGAGCCCGTTCAGCTATGCCCATAAAATAAAAACGCCGATGCTGATGATACATGGAGAGGCTGATAACAACCCCGGCACCTTCCCCATACAGAGTGAACGGCTGTACAATGCCATCAAGGGCCATGGCGGTACCGTGCGTTTTGTACAGTTGCCTTTTGAAAGTCATGGGTATGCCGCCAGGGAAAACATACTGCATATGCTTTGGGAGCAGGATCAATGGCTGAGTAAATATGTTAAGAACGTAGCAGGTACACCGTATGTAAAGTAAGAGAAACCTGTTACCTGGCCCCGATATAGAACCAGGTCTCATTAAAGGACCCCCTGTGACCGGCAACACCGGTCTCATCAAGCCAGTATTTGATCTTTATATTCTTGGTGACAGGATCCCAGGTATTCACACCGGAAGGATCGAGTACCGCAGTACGGCCATTGGCCGAAGGCTGGCCGTATGAATTACTGACACCGGTGATCTTATTGGTAGCCGGATCAAAATTCACGATCAGTGCAAATTGTGAATAATAAGACAGGGAACCGCCTACACTGATCAGATGACCGGGAATGCCAAGATCTTTTGAGATCAGTTTTATCTGGGTAGGCGATGAAGTTTCAAGCAGGTATTCTTTTGGCCCCGGGTTCGCATAAGTGGCATTCACAGCGTCGGTGAGTGTTCCTTCAATCCGGTATTTCCCGTCCCAGGGATTAAGGATACTGGCAGTATCGGTGCTGCTCTTCTTGGAACAGGCGTATAGTAACAGGAAGGCTGCGGAAAGAAAAAGCATCGGTCTTAATTTCATAATACATCAGTTTAAATGAAACGGAAAAAGAGTTATGTTTAAAGTTGATTAAACTAATGGTTGTATCAAATAATCCATTTGGATTATACCATTTATACTTCAACCTGTTTTCTTTTGCGTAGTTTTCTGAGCAGACAAACAGGCTGATAATAATGATTATGTCGTTTTATCAGTATATTTTTACTTCAAATATTTTAACCAAAACAAACTTTATATGAAAAAGATGATCGTCCTGTTGCTGACCTTATTTACGATCCAGAGTTTTGCACAGGAAGTAAGCAAAGAATATGACCGGATCGGTAAATTCCATAACGGGGTAGCCCTGGTATGGAAGAACGGGAAAGTAGGCCTGGTAAAACAAAGCGGTAAAGAGCTGGTTAGTCCTGAATACGACCGTATCGGCGCCTTTGGCAGTGATGCACTTGCCTTTACCCTGAAAGATGGTAAAGAGGGAGTACTCAATTCCGAAGGGAAGGTGATCGTTCCAAATATATACGAATCCGTTGCCCCGTTCAGGGGATCTTATGCCATTACGAAAAAAGACGGCCTTTACGGAATGGTGAATAAACAGGGGAAAGTGGTCATTGAAAATAAATACGAAAAAATAAAAGTAGGCAGATACGGTGATATCAGGGCCATTAAGGAAGGCAAGGAAGTAATGCTGGACATTAAAGACTGATAAAATGCTTTGCTGATTTTCATGGTTCGTATCGCACGAACCATTTTTATTTTCAATAACCGGAACTTCCCAGACCAACAGCCGTTTTAATGCAGAAAACTGTATTACATTTACAAGTGCCTGCTCTGCTGACAACGAACCTAAAAATCAAAACAATGAAACGGAAACAACTTACACTTGCCCTGTTTATACTACTTAGCTTTACGGCCGGGGCTCAGAATTCCTTTAAACCACCCATCAAAGATTTCGGAAAAATGTGGGAAGTGCCTTTTGCGGTTGACAAGCCGGATCCATCCCTGCATTATAAGATCATCGTAGAAGCTTCCGAAAAACTGGAGGATTCTTCCGCCATTTATCCCCCGCTGGAACACGTGGCCAGGCTGTATAATGTGCATGTATACGGCGGGGTACCGCAAACCCGGCTGGATGTGGCCATGATCATCTGGGGAATACCTATTTCCGTTGTTATGAACAATGAAGCGTATAAGAAAAAGTATGGCGTGGATAATCCCAACATTAAGATCATAGAAGCGATGAAAGCGGCCGGTATCAAACTGTTTGCCTGCGGACAATCGATCATGAAAAGCAAGATCGATCCGGCTACGGTTAACCCTGATATTCTGATAGCCGTTTCAAGATTTACCACTGTATCTACTTACCAGTTGAAGGGATATGCGATGTTTAAATACTGAAAACACCGGTTTAGCAGCTTCAGTTATTTTCAATACTGAAACTGCAATCCAGATCACATCCGGTTGATCGCATCATAGTCGAGTAATTCAATTTCCGGTGAAATATAACCGGGTTTTACCGGCTCGGTTTTCATCAGGTCGGTACTAAGGTATTTTTTATTGCTGTCGCTGAAAACAGTTACCACATTTAAAGGCCTGTTTGTTTGATGCTGCAGGCGTATAGCCCCTATGAGGTTTGCACCAGAAGAAATACCTACGGCCAATCCAAGTTTTGTGGCCAGTTTTTGTGCCATTAAGATAGAGTCGCCGTCAGATACCTTGATCACAGGATCCATCTCGTTCAGCTTTACAATAGCCGGAATGAATTCATCCGATATACCCTGAATGCGGTGAGATCCCACTTTGTGACCGGTAGAAAGCGTAGGCGATTCGGCCGGCTCCAACGGGTGAATTTTTATAGCGGGATTTCTCGAATGCAGG
>DAOLIP010000141.1:0-7465 GCA_035328475.1 Ferruginibacter sp. | reverse complement strand
GAGAGGGAAAGACTGCAGTCCATCATCAGCTCAAAAGAACTTGAACAGAACATAACAATTACCGGTGAGTTGCCTCACCCCGAAGTATTACAATGGATGCAGCGGGGCCGTATATTTCTTCACCCTTCATCCTATGAAGGCTTTGGTGTGGTTTGTTTGGAAGCGCTGCAGGCTGGTTGCCGGGTGATCAGTTTCTGCAGGCCCATGAAGCAGGAGACAGAACAATGGGATATAGTGCAAGACAAAGAGGAGATGATACAAAAAATAATTTCGCTTTTGCAGGATAAAGAAAATGGATACAAATCCGTGGCTCCTTTTCTGATGGATGATATTGCAAAAAAAATGATTGAACTATTTTATGACGGATACTATTAAACCTGTTGCTGGTTTATTAATTTGATCAGCGTAAGCGCTTTTTTGAAAACCAACTCTGGTGTATAGCGGGTAAGACAATGCACATCTCCAAAACTGCATTCTTCCAGCATACAGTTTCCACAGGGCAGGTCACCCGAATGCAATAATAAACTGTGATCTCCCAGGGGACAGGAACGGCTACCCTTTGTTGAGCCAAACATGGCCAATGTTGGAATACCAGACACCGAAGCCATATGCATCAAACCTGAATCCTCCGATATTACCAATCTTACTTTTTGTAAAATGGCAAATGCCTGGGCAGGAGTTGTTTTATTAACGAGGTTTATAAGTTTATTTCCGAGTCTCGTCTTAAATAAAGATGCTTTTTCATTGATGGTATTTACCCCAATAACCAGGAACTGGGTTTGAGGAAACTGTTTCAACCATAATTCTGCGAAGTCCGTATAGTTTTCAGCAGGCCAGTTTCGGGTAATGAAAGCGCCGGCAGGATTCAGTACAACCAGTTCACTTATTCCGTCCCAGCCATTTTCTTTCAGGATAAAGGTATCATCATCTGTCATTTTAAACTTAAATCCATTTTCATCTGCATAACATTTGCCAAGCCCGATCGCCTCAATAGTAAGTCTTGTACTCTCTCCGGCTGCCTTTGCTGAGAAACGATCAAATTCCGACCAGGCTTTTGGGGCCAGTGTTTTACGCACGATCCTGCTTACGATGTTATTCTGCAGGTCGATCACTACATCATATCGCCGGAGCAACAATTGGGGCAGCAGTAAACATGTATAGAGTAATTGTTTCTTCAGGTTGCGGCCTCCTTTTATCGTAAAAACCTTGTCAAACAAAACGATACTGCGGGGAATGGTATCAACCTCTTCTCTTGTAAGAAAATCTATTATTGTTCCCGGCGGCATTGTTCTTCTCAAATGCAGCAGGTATGGCAGTGTTATAACCATATCACCCATGGCCTGTAAGCGAATAGCCAGTATCCTTGCCGGCATTGCTTTTTTATTCCACGGCCTTGATGGTATATCAGGTATTATAGATGTTATTACCGACATCAGGTTCTCTTTATAAATAATTTAGCATTGCCTTACCTGTTTTTTTTATTGGCACAATACTCAATGGTTTGTATTTCCACGCTTTTAAAAAGTGCCGGATGGCCTTGAGCCTTTCTTTATGCTTCAGGTAGTCTTCTCCAAAATGAATATATAACCGGAATAAAGAATCCTTTGCCAAGGCGGCAGGAAGGTTCCGGGATTTTTTATACCGGCTGATAGTTTCTAAACCTTCGTGATACCCTTTTTCCCAGTTTGAACTGCTGGCGCTTTCATCATGCAACCGTCGGTACAACAGTGGTTCATAAAGGATAACCGCTTTATAATGCAACGCAAGCCCCAGCAGAAATTCAACATCTGAATCAGGATCAGTGCGGACATATTCTTCTATTACAGGCATACAGGTTCGCCTGAATAAAAGGGTTTGGGGAAGTATCGATGCTTCTGATCTGAAGAAAGAAATAAAAATATCCCCGTACCTGGATCCATCCCGTTGTTTATAATAATATTCAAGAGGTTCGCCTGCTTTTTTAAAATTATACGCCCCCGTTATGGAAAACATGGCATCGGGATGATCATCCAGGGCCGCCATTTGTTTATTGAGTTTTTCTGGTGCCCACAGGTCGTCTGAATCAATAAATGCGATCAACTCTCCTTTTGTTTTTTTTATTCCGATGTTCTTAATTTTAATCCCAAGGCCTGTTTTATCAGTTCTAATGAATTTTATCCTGTCATCTTTTATTGATGAAACCAGTTCTTCTGTATTATCTTCAGAAGCATCATCAACAATGATCAGCTCCCAGTTGGAATATGTTTGTTGCAATACACTGTTTATAGACTCCATAATATACCCCGCCCTGTTATAGGTTGGCATGATTATACTTATTTGAGGCAATGTATTTTCCGTTCTCATTTTAAAGTCAAAGAAATGATTGTCTGTGCGAAAAAAGAAACCTATGGTTATCTCAAAAACGACGATCCCGCTGCCCTTTGGGCAGGAGGCTGCTATAAAATCGGGCCTTTTCAGAAAAAGGAAGCCTGTTAGTGGCTTCCCAGGCAACTATTTGCTGCATCGAACCGATTTGAGAAAGAGGCATTTACGCCCGTTTTAATCAACACATGAACAGGGTCCTTTTATTCAATCCAAGGAGTGCTAACTATAAGCCGAGAATACCCAACTCCATTCTCAGCATCGCATCATGCATTGAAGGCCTGTACGATTATGTGATCGTGGATGGAAACCTGGAAACTGATCCCTGGCAAACCATCCACCGTTATCTATCCGATGGCAGTTTTGGTTATTTCGGCTGTACCTGCATGCCGGGTCCGCAATTGAAACAGGCCATTCCCGTTTCAAAAAGTATCCGGGAGTTATTTCCGGCAGTTAAAATAATCTGGGGAGGTTATTTTGCTTCCAATCAAAGCAAAGTGGTATTGAATTCTTCCTATGTTGATCTTGTGATCAATGGCCCGGGTGAAAGATCTTTTCCGGCATTGCTTGATGCACTGGAAAACAACAAACCCTATGAGCTGATCCATAATCTTATTTATAAAGCAGGAGAAAAAATAATCAAAACACCCAAGGATGAATTGTATGATCCCGACGAATTACCTCCCCTGCCTTATGAACGGCTGAATTCGTTTTATCCGCTTCAGCGATACCTGGGCAAAACATACCTAGGCACCAAAACCATCGCATACCATTCCAGCATGGGTTGCCCGTTCAAATGTTCGTTCTGTGCCGTAGTGCCTATATACAATGCCAGGTGGAGAGGAAAATCGGCGCAGCTTATTTACAACGACATCAAATACCTGAAAGAGAATTATGGGGGCAATGCGATCGAGTTTCACGACAATAATTTCTTTGTGTCGGAAAAAAGAACGGTGGAGTTCTCTAAACTGATAAAGCCCGAAAAAATGATCTGGTGGGGCGAAGGCCGCATCGATACCATTGACAAATACTCCGACGAATCACTGGCGCTGATGAGAGAGAGCGGCTGCAAGATGATCTTCTTTGGCGCCGAAACGGGTAACGACGAAATTTTAAAAAAAATGGACAAGGGCGGTACACAAACCGCTGCCGAGATAAGGTCTTTTGCAGCAAGGATCGGGAAGTTTGATATCATTCCGGAATATTCTTTTGTACTGGGCACTCCGGCCGACAGCCCGGAGCAGGCCATGAAGCAGATAGACCAGGACATTGCATTCATTAAAGAGATAAAGGAAATAAATCCCCGTACAGAGATCATCATTTATGTGTACAGCCCCGTGCCCACAGAAGGCAGTGATATGTACAATAAAGCGCTGGGCAGCGGTTTTCATTTCCCGGAGAACCTGGAAGACTGGATAAGTCCGCAATGGGAAAGCTTTGACCTGCGGAAAAATCCACTCACGCCCTGGCTCACCGCTGAAATGATCAATAAGATAAAAGATTTTGAAACGGTATTGAACGGCTATTATCCAACCGCATCGGACATCAGGCTCACCGGCTTAAAACGAACAGTACTTCGCAATATCGCTTCGCTTCGCTACAAAGCAGGCTTGTATAAAAAGCCATACGAACTGAAAGCATTGCAGGTGCTTTGGAAATACCGGCAACCGGAGATCGAAGGATTTTAAACGCTATAATAAAAGAAAAGATATTCAACCAATGTACTCCGCTCCCCTCTCCTGAAGGAGAGGGGTTGGGGGTGAGGTAAAATGAACAGCACATTCAAACATATCGTTGCCCACACCTACAAACCCCTGCTGGTAAAATACCTTAGCAAGACGAGGGTGTATCGTTACCGGGATATCCGCCTGGTCATTTCACCCGAAGTATTTCATCCCGGCTTTTTTTTCAGCACAAAATTCCTGTTGCAATACATCAGCAGGCTTTCATTAAAGGGAAAGAAATTTTTAGAACTCGGTTGCGGCAGCGGGCTCATCGCCATTGCCGCTGCAAAGAAAGGTGCCCTGGTTACCGCCTCAGACATCAACCCCGTGGCGGTGGAATTTTTAAAAAAGAACAGCCGGGATAATAAAACGGAGATTGATGTTATACAATCAGACCTCTTCGGTAATATCCCGAAACAGGCATTCGATATCATTGCCATCAATCCGCCTTATTATAAACAGCAGCCGGTTACAGCCAGGGACCATGCCTGGTTCTGCGGGGAGAATGGAGAATATTTTTCCACCCTGTTCTGTGCACTGGCCGGTTACATGAATATTCATACAGAAGTACTGATGGTAATAAACGAGCAATGCGACATAAAAATGATCGATGGCTTTGCAAAGAAGTACGGGTTTTCATTACAACAGGTACATGGTAAAAAAAATATGCTGGAACAACTTTTTATATTCAAAATACAGGAGGCAACATGAATAATATTGCTGCATATCCCGCTGCCGAAAATTTTGAAAAGCTGTATACCCGCCTGCGGCGTAAAGAAGGAAGAATGTATGCGGATGAGGAAGTGATGTTGTTACCGATCATTCATAACGCTCACCCGCTGCTGAACGAGTGGCGGATACGGAAAAATTCCTGCCGGGCATTGCTGGGTTATATAAAACAGCGTGATAATATCGTAAGCGTACTGGAAGTGGGTTGCGGCAATGGCTGGCTTTCGGCGAAGATCGCCGGCGCTGCAGATGTGGAAGTAACCGGCATCGATGTGAATACACCTGAACTGGAACAGGCCAAACGTGTTTTTAAAAAAATACCCGGACTGCATTTTATAAATACAACCCTGCAGGCTGAGGAATTAAAGGAAAAGAAATTTGACATGATCCTTTTTGCCGCTTCAATCCAGTATTTTCCATCCTTGAAAGAGGTGGTAACGCTTGCCCTTGAAAAACTTACCCTGCAGGGAGAGATACATATCATGGACTCGCCATTTTACGGGCAGCCCGAAATAGAACCGGCCCGGCAACGCAGCAAAGAACATTTTAACCGGATGGGTTTCCCGGAAATGGCAGGTCATTATTTTCACCACAGCATTGCTGAGCTGGATGATTTCCAGTATAAGATCCTGCATCACCCGCATTCCTGGAAGAATAAATTGTCTATTAAAAAGAATCCCTTCTACTGGATAACCATAAAGAACCGGTACAGTTAACATGCTGCTTCAGTCACCATATCATACCTACAAAAGATACCGCAGTCTGCAAACGCATAAGATAAGCGCTTTGCCCATTGTAATACTGATGCCGCACAGCGCCTGTAACTGCCGCTGTGTGATGTGCGACATCTGGAAAGGAAACCATAATCTGAAACAATTAACAGAAGAGGATGTACTGGCACTACTGAGTACATTAAAAAGTTTAGGAACGCAACAGGTTCTTATGTCGGGCGGAGAAGCATTGCTGAATCCCAATTTCTTCCGGTTATGTGAAATACTGAAGAAGGAGAATATAAAAATCAGTTTACTATCAACCGGGCTCACCCTTAAAAAAAATGCAGAGGCGCTGGTGAAATGGGTAGATGATGTGATCGTATCGCTGGATGGAGATGAGGCATTGCATGATCATATTCGCAATATTCCCGGGGCTTATACTAAAATGGCGGAAGGGATCAAAGCCATCAAATCATTAAACCCTGCATTCCGGGTCAGTTCCCGTACGGTCATACACCGGCTCAATTACAACAGCTGGCCACAGATCATTGAAAACGCCAAACAACTCGGTATCGACCAGGTGAGTTTTTTGCCCGCCGATGTAAGCAGCCATGCTTTTAACCGGGAGATGGCCTGGGACAGCGCCCGGCAACAGGAGATCTTATTAGAAGAAAAAGACCTGGAAGAGTTAAGAGCAATAATTGATTTCTTGTTTGTGAATAATAAAAATGATTTCGACAGGCGCTTCATTGCCGAAAGCAGGGAGAAGATCCGGAACATCTGGTTGTACTATGCCGCTTTTTATGGCCGCAACGATTTCCCTTACAAAAAATGCAATGCGCCCTGGGTATCGGTGGTGATGGAAGCAGATGGAACCGTTCGGCCTTGTTTCTTTCATGAGCCCTATGGAAATATTAAATCCGGAACACTTAATAATATCATCAACAGTGAACGTGCCATTGATTTCAGAAAACATCTCGACATGGCAAAGAATGAAACCTGTATGAAATGTGTTTGTTATCTTAACCTGGCTCCTCAAACAATGCTCTAAATGAAAAAAATACTTTTTTCCCACTCTTATTTCCTCCGCTTCGACCCAAAACAGTGGGCCACAGGCCAGCCCTATGCCCCACTGGGTACTTTATATGCCACTGCTTTAATGAGAGAGAATGGTTATTCAGTGAGCCTGTTTGATACGATGTTTGCCAAACAGCCGGATGAACTTATTCCGCACCTGGAAAAAAACAGCCCGGATTTTTTTGTACTGTACGACGATGGGTTCAATTACCTCACCAAAATGTGCCTTACCAATATGCGGGAAGCTGCTTTTAAAATGATAAAGCTGGCAAAGGAAAGAGGCTGCACCGTAATTGTTTCCAGTTCCGATTCTACCGACCGGTATGAAATGTACCTGGATGAAGGCGCTGATTTCATTTTGTTGGGCGAAGCCGAGCATAGTTTACTGGAGCTGGTAAACGCTGTATCAAAAGAGGAAGAAGTTTTTTTTCATATTGAAGGCCTTGCTTTCAAACAAAACAACGCTGTTATAAAAACCCAACGCAGGAATGTGCTGAAAGACCTGGATTCACTCCCCTTCCCGGCCTGGGACCTGGTGGATTTGGAACCTTACAGAAAGATGTGGCTGAAACATGCCGGCTATTTTTCCATGAACATGGGTACAACAAGAGGTTGCCCTTTCAAATGCAACTGGTGCGCCAAACCCATTTACGGCAACCGCTACAATACAAGAAGCCCGGAGAACGTGGTTACCGAACTGAAGATGCTGAAAGAAAAATTCCGGTTCGATCATATCTGGTTCTGCGACGACATCTTTGGATTGAAGCCCGGTTGGGTAAACCAGTTTGCCAACCTGGTTGAAAAAGAGAACCTGCATTTTACATTTAAAATGCAGGGAAGGGTTGACCTGTTGCTGCAGGA
>DAOLIP010000140.1:0-7521 GCA_035328475.1 Ferruginibacter sp. | reverse complement strand
ATGATGGGTGAGTCGCCCACCCGGCCATGCAGTTTAAATGCCATGCCGCTGGTAGTTACGGCACCTGATAAATTGCTGGTCATATCCATCGCCACCAAACCCATGGTATCATGGTTAGCGGTTCCGTCTTCAAAAAAATTAGGTGCAAAAGGCCCGTTTTGTTTTTTGTTTTCAATATTGATCACCGGTTTGTATTCACTCTTCTTCAGCCACTCACTGTATGCTTCCTTAGCGCTTTCCGATAATTCGCCGTTCTCTAACTGAAACCCATTCTCCAGGGCAAACTGCTGTGCACCAGCGCCTACCAATATCACATGCGGTGTTTTTTCCATCACTTTCCTGGCCACCGAAACGGGGTGCTTTATTCTTTCTAGTCCTGCCACCGCTCCAATATTGGCTTTGTGATCCATAATGCAACTATCTAATGTTACAATACCATCCCGGTCGGGGTAACCACCCAGTCCCACACAACAGTTGATCTGGTTCTCAATATTCATAGCGCCGGCTTCTACCGCATCCAATGCCGTTCCCCCGGCAGACAATATTTTCCATGCTTCGGCATTTACCGACATCCCGCTGTCCCAGGTAGAGACCACAATGGGTTTCACAGCCACATCAAAATTTGAAGCAACTGATCTTTTTGCAGCAAGCAATGGAGCAGTTAAGGCAGAGAAGTGTAAGAATTTTCTTCGGTTCATTTTTTATTTTTTAGCCCCCTCTATCTCCCCCGAAGGGGAAGGATAGGATGGGACTTTTAATAATCATCATTCAATGCAAATACCTGTTTCCTTTTTTTCCATTTACCCCGTGTGAAATCAGGGATGTTCTGCACCTGTCCGCCTTCCATAATACTTTTTTCACTCAGCGGTGTGATGGCATACCAGCTTGCATAATCATACACATCCAGGGGAAACTCAACGCCCCGTTTCACACACTCAATAAATGCATGGTCAACAAAAAAATCCATGCCGCCATGCCCGGCGCCTTCGGCCTGTGCTCCGTATTTCTTCCAGAGCGGGTGATCGTGTTCGGTAAGCCATTTTTCGGTATTATCCCAACGGTGGCTGTGTTTCATTTCTTTCTCGAAATAAATAAAACCCTGTTTGTTTCCGCCGCTTCCATAATCCTGCCAGAGACCTTCGGTGCCCTGCACCCGGAACCCCAGGTTATACGGACGGGGAGAAGAAACATCATGTGTTAATAAAATGGTTTCGCCATTGGCGCATTGTATCTGTGTGTTCACAATATCGCCGCATTTGAAATTCAGTTTTGCATTAGGATGATCTTTGCCGCCCTTAGGATGATCAACAATATATTTATGCAGGCCTCTTGCTTTGGAAGCGATGGAAGAAAGCCTGGTCATCCGGTTGCCTTTATTGATGTTCATCATCACCGCCACCGGGCCAAGCCCGTGCGTGGGATATAATTCCCCGTTCCTGTTCTTATTGTGCTCGGTACGCCATTGGGCTTCACTGTATGCCTTGGGACCAAACTCCACGCCGCTGTTGTATGCCGTTACGCCATCGTTGAAAAGAACGCCACGCAGGTCGTGTTCGTATCCGCCCTGCCCATGTATCAGTTCGCCGAACATTCCTTTACGGGTCATGTTCAGTACCGCCATCACGTCACGGCGGTAACAAACATTCTCCATCATCATCAGCGGGATCTTTGTTTTTTCGGAGCTGTTCACCACATCCCAGCATTCCTGGAGTTTAACAGCGCCGCAAACTTCTGCGCCCACTATCTTGCCGGCATTCATGGCATCAATGGCCTGTATGCTGTGCCATTCCCAGGGCGAGCAGATCACTACGGCATCCACATCATCTCTCTTCAATAAATTCTTATAATCTTCATTGCCGTTCCTGTAAACAGCAGGCCGGGGGCGGTTGTATTGTTTGAATACCGCCATCGCTTCGTCCACACTCCGTTGCTGCGGATCGGCAATGGCCGTGATCTCCACATCATCTCTTTGTAAAAAATTACCCATGTGTTCATGCGAACGAAGGCCAACACCAATGATGCCAATGCGTACCTTCTCTTTTCTTGCAGGGGAGAAAGCCCTGATAGGATCAGTGAATGTTATGGCTGCACCGGTAAGTGCCGATGCTTTGATGAAATTCCGGCGGTTAAATGTATGCGGCATAGCAATCTGTTGATCGGTACATGTAAAATTATTTGTGTATCGAAAGTTTACGGAGCATTTCGGTGGAGGCAGAGTCGGCATACATGCCAAAAGCGCCGCTGAACACTCCTTTTATATTCCCGGATTTTGATTCAACAGCGTACACCACGTCTTCATCGCCCGGGTTGGTATCGCCTTCAAAGCGATGCACTTCGGTTATCTCAAATTCATCCGGGTTGAGGATGTTCTTTTTTTCGGAGCAAATGAGCTTGTCGAATGCCAAATTGAAGTTGACGGTATATCCTTTTGCCTTGAGGCTATTAAGGGCTTCCACAACGGTATCGTATGCTTCCATGATCTTTTATTTAAAGTTACGAACTGACCTTTTCGGAGATCTTATATTGTGCAAGATAAATGATCACCGATACAGTAATGACAGCGGTGGTTAAAAAAGTGACCCGGGCGCCGAAATTATACCAGAGCAATCCGCAAAAGCTGCTGGCAAGCAAGGCGGCAATGCTTTGAAACCCGGTGTACGTGCCGATGGCAGTGGCGGTTTCGTGTTTATCCACAATATTACTTATCCATGCTTTTGAAATGCCTTCACTGGCCGCCGCATAAAACCCATACAGGGCAAAAAGGGAAATGAACACAAAAAGATCGTTGTTCAAAGCAAAGCCGGTATACACGGCTGCAAAAGCCACCAGCCCCAGCAGGAATATTTTTTTTAATCCCAGTTTATCGGCCAGTATGCCCACGGGATATGCAAGCAGCGCATAAATGAGATTGTAGAAGACATAGATACCCAGTATGGCCGTATCGTTTAAACCCGTTTCTTTCATTTTAAGTAACAGAAAAACATCGCTGCTGTTGAACAAAGCGAATAACAACAGACCACTTACCAGTTTTTTATATCCCGGTGAACTTTGTTTCCAATAGGTGATGAAGGCGAAAAAATTCGTGGTTTGAGGTTTGAGGTTTGAAGTTTGAAGTTGGGGGTTTGAGATTCTGGGTTTTTCTTTAATAATACGGGTGAGTAAGATCACCAGTATGCCGGGCACGATTGACCAGAGAAAAAGTGTTTGGTAATCATCGGGAAAATAAAACAGGAAGGCCAGGGCTATTGAGGGGCCGATAACAGCCCCCAATGTATCCATGCTTCGGTTAAAGCCAAACACCCGGCCCTTGGTTTCGGGGGTTGCTTCGTCGCTGAGCATGGCATCCCGGGCGCCGGTACGAATGCCTTTACCCAGCCGGTCAAGCGTTCTGGCAAAAAATATCCAGAGCGGGTAAATGAACATGGCCATCATGGGCTTGCTGACAGCGCTCAGCATATAACCCAACTGTACAAAAGGCAGCCGTTTGCCCGAAAGATCACTTTGTTTTCCGAAATAACTCTTGCTTAAACCGGCAACGGCTTCGGCAATGCCTTCCAGTATGCCGATGATCAAAACGGAAAACCCGATCTGTTTAAGAAACATCGGCATCACGGGGATGAGCATTTCGCTGGCCACATCATTGAATAAACTTACCAGCGACAGTATCCATATTGTTCTGGTAATGACCCGTTGTGGAGAATTTGTGAGCGGCTGCACAATGCTTGCTTTAGCCGAATGTAGCAATTTGTTGGTACATTGCAGCATTAAAATAACCGGCGCAGCTGATGCCGGAACATCGTCCCGTATTGCCTGTGGTACCCGGATGTTTAATAAAATATATGAGTAAGAATAAAAAGAACAAAGACAAAAAGAAATCCTCTCAGGTTGAAATCATAAAAGGAAGGCTGGATATTTCGAGAAGCGGCATGGGCTTCGTGGTTGCCGATGGGGTGGAAAAAGACATCCTGGTTCGACCCAACGACTTTAACCGGGCCTTTCATGGCGACCTGGTGCGGGTACAGGTGAACAAGGGTCTTTCAAAAGACAAACGTGCCGAAGGAAAGATCACCGAAGTGGTGGAACGTAAACAAACCGAATTCATTGGTAATATCCAGAAGAGCAAAAATTTTGCTTTCTTTATCCCCGCTTCTGAAAAACCGATCCCTGATTTTTATATTACAGATGATAAACTCAATGGCGCACAGGATAATGACCGGGTGATCGTAAAGTTGTTAAGCTGGGAAAAGAATGATAAGAAACCGGTGGGAGAAGTGGTATCGGTAATGAAGTCGGATGACGAAAATGATGCGGCGATGAAAGAGATATTGGTGGAAGCAGGTTTCCCGCTGGAATTTGATAAGGAAGTACTGCAGGAAGTGAAAAAACTGCAGCCGGATATCTCCAGAGAAGAATTGAGGAAACGGAAAGATTGCCGTGACATACTCACCTTTACCATCGACCCGGTGGATGCAAAGGATTTTGATGATGCCATCTCTATCCGCAATTTAGACAATGGTAATTACGAGATCGGTGTTCATATTGCCGACGTAAGTCATTTTGTAAAACCCGGTACCCTGCTGGATAAGATCGCTTACGAACGGGCTACCAGCGTGTATCTTCCCGACCGGGTGAATCCCATGCTTCCGGAAAAGATATCCAATGAACTCTGTTCGCTGCGGCCCCATGAAGACAAGTATACGTTCTCTGCCATCTTCCAGATAACGAACCGGGCCGAAGTGAAACACAGCTGGATCGGCAGAACCGTCATCCACAGCAATCATCGTTTTACCTACGAAGAAGTACAGGAGATCATTGAGAAAAAAGAAGGCCTTCACTTTAAACCCATCGTATTATTGAATGAGCTGGCGCAGAAATTCCGGAAAGACCGTTTCCGCAACGGGGCCATTAATTTTTCTTCGCAGGAAGTGCGCTTTACGCTGGATGAAAAAGGAAAACCGCTTGGTATTGTGGTCAAGGAAAGCAAAGAAGCGCATAAGCTGATCGAAGAATTCATGTTGCTTGCCAACAGAACGATTGCGGAATATATTTCCAAGATAAAGATCAATAAAGAGCCGATCCCTTTTCCATACCGCATTCACGATACACCCGATGATGAGAAGCTGAAACCTTTTGTGGCCTTTGCCAAAAAATTCGGTTATGTGTTTAACATGCATGATGAGGCTGCCGTAGCAGGCTCTTTCAATAAACTGCTGAGTGATGTACAGGGCAAACCCGAGCAGCACGTGCTGGAGCAATTAGGTATACGCACTATGGCCAAGGCGGTGTATACTTCTGAAAACATCGGTCATTATGGTTTAGGTTTTGAACACTACTGTCATTTTACTTCACCCATTCGCCGTTATCCCGATGTGATGGTGCACCGTATATTGCAGGAATGCCTTGATAAGAACCTTAAGCCCGACAAGAAGATGGAAGATAAGTGTAAGCATTGCAGCGACCGGGAACGGAAGGCCATGGAAGCCGAACGGGCCGGTAATAAATACAAACAGGTGGAGTTCATGAAGAATTACCTGGGCCAGGAGTTTGACGGCATCATCAGCGGGGTTGCTTCTTTTGGTTTCTTTGTGGAAACGGTTGAACATAAATGCGAGGGAATGGTTACCGCAAGAGACCTGAGTGCTTACGACGATTTCAAGCTGGATGAAGCCGATTATGCCCTGGTGGGGATGCGTACCAAACACAAATTCCGCATGGGAGATATGGTAAGGATACAAGTGGTGGCAGCTAATTTAAGTAAACGCCAGCTGGATTATGAATGGGTGCCTGCAAAGAAAGGAATTGGTAATGTGGAGTTGGGCAAGAAGAACAAGCCAGTTTCGAAACATAAATCAACGCCTGGGAAAAAGAAAAAATAAATCAGTAAAGAATAAATACCGATCAAGTTTTTAGTTAGAACCGATGACCATGCATTCGTTTACAGAACTGTTACAACTGTTTGAAGAGAAATTCAACACCCGCCAGTTTCCGCAGCAACCCGAAACGCTGTACGATCCTGCCCAGTATATCTTGGGCATTGGTGGTAAACGGATACGCCCGGTTTGTGTACTCATGGGCAACCAGTTATTTGATGAGCCGGGCCCGGATGCCTTTCATGCAGCGGCAGCCATTGAGTTGTTTCACAATTTCAGTTTGATACATGACGACATCATGGACAAGGCCCCGGTAAGGCGGGGCATGGCAACGGTACATACAAAATACGGAGAGCCCACAGCCATACTGGCCGGCGATGTGATGTTTGTAAAAGCGTACGAGAACCTGAACAAGATACAGCCGGCGAACCTGCAGAAAGTATTACATCTCTTCAACATCACGGCCAGCCAGGTTTGCGAAGGTCAGCAACTGGATATGGATTTTGAACAAAGGGAAATGGTGAGTTTTGATGAATACCTGAATATGATCACGCTGAAAACATCCGTATTGGTTGCGGCAAGCCTTCAGTTGGGTGCCATATTGGGTGGGGCAGGAGAAGGCAACCAAAAACATTTATACGAGTTCGGGAAGAACCTGGGCATTGCCTTCCAGGTGCAGGATGATTATTTAGATGCATTTGGTAACCCGGAAAAATTCGGCAAGACAGTGGGTGGTGATATCATTGCCAATAAAAAGACCTTCCTGATGATCCATGCTTTTGAAACGGCTTCGCCTGAAAATCTAGCTGAATTAAAAGACCTTATTAAAAAGAACCCCGCCGATAAGGTGGAAAGGGTTTTAAAGATATTCCGGCATTGCAGGGCCGATGCCTGGGCCAAAGAGCTTCAGCAAAAATACCTGCAAACCGCTTTGAAACATTTAGAAGATACCGCAGTGCTTTCTCTCCGTAAAAAACCCCTGCAGGAATTGGCAGACTACCTGATGATGAGAGAGAGTTAGTAAGTCTGTAGTTTGAGGTTTGTGGTTGGGAGATCATAAGTTGAGGGCTCTTCTTAAATTCAAAAGACTGCCATTTTGTTTGATTGGGATATTGGTTATCCTAATTCATCTTTCCAGTTCCGGTCTTCATTCAACATTCCTTGTTCCTTGTTCGATATTCCAAAGATTTCCTTAATTTCCTTCTTCCAAAACCAACACAGCATGTCAAATTCCTTGTTCCGCACAAAAAAAGTTGAGAACATCATAGCCGAAGGCAGCGACGGGTCGCACGGAGGCGGTGGACTGAAAAGGGTATTATCAGTAAGAGACCTTACTTTCTTTGGCATTGCGGCCATTTTAGGCGCCGGAAGTTTCAGCAGCCTGGGCGGCGCCGTGTTCAATGGCGGACCGGGCGTGGTGATACTCTTTATCATTACAGCCATTGCCTGTGCCTTTACTGCATTTTGTTACTCGGAGTTTGCCAGCCGCATACCGGTTGCGGGCAGTGCTTATACGTACGCTTATGCATCTTTTGGTGAATTATTTGCCTGGATAATCGGCTGGGCATTGATCATGGAATATTCCATCGGTAATATTTATGTGGCCTATAGCTGGAGTGATTATTTCACTTCCTTTATGAGTAAACTTAAT
>DAOLIP010000139.1:0-7547 GCA_035328475.1 Ferruginibacter sp. | reverse complement strand
AGAATATGGAGACCTTTGGTACGGAACTGAAGGCAGAACTGGTCATTAATGCCGGGCATCAGATATTTGAAGGACACTTCCCCGGACAACCGGTGGTGCCGGGCGTTTGCATGATGGAGATGGTAAAGGAGATGGTTGAACAGGTAACGGGTAAAAAGACAAACCTTGTAAAGGTGCAGGAGATTAAGTTTCTTGCTGTTATTGATCCATCAGTGAATAACCTGGTCAGCGCAAATATAAAATATGCTGCAGGGGGAGATGGTAGTATTAATGTGGTTGCGTCTTTTTTTAAAGAAGAGCTGATGCATTTCCGGTTTAAGGGCTTGCTTGCTGTTGCGAACTAGCTTTTTCCGTTTTTCCTTCCGGAATCAACCATTGTATCAGGTCCAGCGCCGGTCCCGTCATAAACGTAGTTACCAGTGCCATCAGTACCATCATCGCAAATATCTCCGGTGAAAGAATGCCGAGGTCGTAACCGATATTGAGAACGATCAGTTGCATGAGGCCACGGGTATTCATCAATACGCCAATGGATAAGCTGTCTCTCCAGCTTTGTCCAACAATTTTTGCTGCAATGGCACTGCCGCCAAACTTTCCGGCAACCGCCACCAATAATATCCATCCGAAGGTTACCCATAAATGCCCGGCATTCAATAAACCGATCTCGGTTCGCAACCCGGTGATCACAAAGAAGAGAGGAAGCAACAGAAGGATACTGATGTCTTCGATCTTATCGGTAACGATCTTGCGGAAATCAAAACTTGCAGGCATGATCACACCGGCCATAAAGGCACCGAATAAAGAATGAATGCCGATGATGCTGGTAACATAAGATGAAACGATCAGCATCACAAACAGGAATGCCATTACCGCCGTTCTCTTCGTTTCCCGGTTATGATACACATGTTCCAGTCTCATAAGTGCCGGCCGCACTACTTTAAGCATCAGCAGCACATAAATAACGGCCAGGGCAATGGTATATAGAACACTTATTGATGAACCGGATTTTACCAATGCAATTACTGCTGCCAGGATACACCAGGCCGAGAGGTCGTCGGCTGCAGCGCAGGTGAGTGCCATAGCGCCCAGCTTCGACCGGGTCAACCCCTTTTCCTTCAGAATTCTTGCCAGTACCGGAAAAGCAGTAATGCTCATCGCAATTCCCATAAATAAAGAAAAAGATAAGAAAGAGGTTCCGGGAGGAGCATAATCTTTGTAGATGAAATAAGCCAGCCCCATCCCCAATGTATATGGAATGATGATGCTGGCATGACTGATGACCACGGCATCGTAAGCCTGTTTGCCGATGGCCTTCAGATCAAGTTCCATGCCGATGATGAACATGAAAAGGATAAGGCCGATCTGGCTGAGGAAATTCAAGGTACCCAATGATGCCGCCGGGAATAAGAATTGGGTTATTTCGGGAAAGTAAGACCCGAGGATAGAAGGTCCCAAAACAATACCGGCAACAATCTCACCGATAACAGCCGGTTGTCCGATCTTCTTAAAAAGATAACCAAATATCCTTGCAAAGAAAATGATGATGATGATCTGCATCAGCAGTACGGCAATGGGCTCGGTGATATGTGTAGAGAAGGATCCCGTGAATTCCTGGAAACTGCTTCTTGAAGCAGATTCTCCTTCGGCCTGTATTTCTTTTGCAGTGAGTACCGGGCTTTGCAACGCCCTTCCTTGTTTTACTATCCAGTAAATGGCCCCTGCCGCCCCGGCGATGGTGAGTGTATAAAACAGCGTACTCCATTTTTTCTTCATAAACAGGGATGGAACGTTGATATGAACCACATAGAAACACAGATCACATAGCAGCGGGTAAAATTCTATGAGCCTAAATGGTTCAGTTGTTCCGGAACGGAAATTACAGATTGTTTTTTAATGCCGTCAATTTTTCCGGATCAGCATAAAACTATGCTGCAACCCTTTGTAATTGTTATAAAGAAGAATTGTTTTGGGCGCAGATACTTCAACAGGACCCTTCATCATATTACCAGGAATCTTTTTTTGCTGCAGGATATGGCAAGCCAGCCATACGGCAAAGGAAGAAGCAGTTGCATATTCCCCGCTCATATGCTTAAAGCGGGCAACCGGTGTGTTCCCGGGCAACAAGCTTTCGCAGCCGGTATAAAATTTCAGGGTACGGTTATCTCCGCTTTCGCCGGAAAGGAAAAGATCAACCCTTTCACCTGCTGGTATATGGGTTGAAATGAATTGCCCGAATGTTTTCTCCACCTGCTCCAGGTCCTGGCTGTGCAGCATATTTACAGCGTTAATGCAGGCGATGGCATTCTTTGCCTGGTTGTTGACAAGGAATATAGCAGCGCCTTCTCCTGCAATACTCCCGGGACTATCTGTTTTATAAAGATCTTTGCTGGAAATGGATTCTTGTTTGTAAGCTCCGTCTAAATTCTCAATATTATAATCAAAATCAGAGATCTCATCAACGCCACCAAGCAAATAGTTGCTGTCCGGAAATTCATTGAGCTGCATCACGGCATCGATCAGTGCATTCTCAAAAGCATGGCCTCGATGTACATGGGTTGTGTTGTACGATCTGTTCTTGCTCATCATGCCCACCTGCGCTGCTACAGCATTGGAAGTACTTTGTACAAAATTACCCGGCGCCAGCAATCCTTCTTCATACTGAACGATCTGGTTTAAGAACTTAATGCAATCTTCCATACCACCTTTGCCTGTGCCGATTATTATTCCGTCCAGTTCTGTTGTGTTCTTTATTATGGGCATAGAAGCACCTGCTCCCATCCGTACCGCCCGGCCCATCCTGCGTAATACACCAGGGGGGATGCCGTTGTAAGAAGGTTCTATGGCCAGTAATCTTTTTTCAACAGGCTCATGCAATTCCTGCAGGTAAACATCCTGAAATGTTTTTTGCGGAGAGATGCAGTATGCGTGGTGGATATATAGCATTATACTTTTGAAAAAATGAGTGATGAGCAATTACCTCCAAAACCAAATGAATTTGACATAACATGCTGCACGGACATTTTTTTATAAGACCCAACAGGAATTAACCCTGTTGATGGAATGATCTTTTTAAAACGAAGATTTGGATACACTTCCTGGTGAATGAGACTGAGGATACTGTATATCGCTTCAACAGCGCCTGCAGCTCCCAGTGTGTGGCCGGTATATGCTTTCGTTGAGGCAAATGCCGGAACTTCTTCAAATAAACGTATCATGGCCCTGCTTTCCACTTCGTCATTATTCTCTGTTCCGGTGCCGTGTGCATTGATAAAACTGATCTTGTCTGCAGACAGTTTTGCCTGCTTCAATGCGCCCTGCATGGAAAGAAAGGGACCATCCCCTTCATCCGATAAGGAAGAAGGATGATACGCATCATTGGCATTGCAGAAGCCGGTTAATTCGGCATACACTTTTTTACCGGCAATATCTTCTTCTTTTTCCAGCAATAAAAAAGCCGCTCCCTCTCCCAGGTTAAGGCCCTTCCGGTCTTCATCAAAGGGGGTGCATTTTTCAGAAGAAAGAATATGCAGCGCATTAAAACCATTAATGGTATATTTTGCCAGGCTGTCTACCCCGCCAACAACGGCTCTTTTTGCAAAACCATGCTGAATCAGCATGGCGCCATACATGATGGAATTGGCTGAAGAAGAACAGGCGGTGTTGATCGTGTTGATAATGCCATTCATTTTGTAGTGCTTCTGCAAATACATATTCACCGATGCACAATCGTACGAAGAAGTATAAGGAGATCCATTGGTGTTTTTGTTTGCATCGGCATACAGCTCGTCCGTAAGACACATACCACCTACGGTGCTGGCGCCTGCCAGGGCTGTTTCGGAAGAAGAGAGATCAGCCAGGGAAAGGCCGGCATCCAGCAACATTTCGTTTAAAGCATGCAGGGCAAGCAGCGAAGTACGGGTAACGCCCGGGTCGGTAACATGCAGCTTCGTCAACAGGTCTGCCGTACTTATTCTTACCTGCCCGAAAGGCAATAATTCTGAATATTTTGTTGGGAAGAGGTTCATTTCATTTCGGATGCCGCAAATGCCTTCAACAAGGTTCATGTGGTTCTCGGCCACAGAATTTCCAACAGCGCTTATCACGCCCATGCCGGTAACAAAGATCCTGCTCAATGAAAAGAATTTATTTGGTGCGATGCTGCTCGATGTAGGCAGCCATGGTATTAATGTCAACCAGTATCTTGCGTCCTTCCTTCGGGTCTTTTATATCGATGCCATATTCCCGGCTCAGTAAAACGATCAGTTCTATTGAATCAATGGAATCCAGTCCCAGTCCTTCGCCAAATAAGGGTTCATCATCTTTTATATCATCCGGGTTAACTGATGTGAGATTTAAGAACTGTACGATCTGCTGCTTCAGTTGTTTTTTAAGTTCTGCTGTTTCCATGTTAAATGATTCAAATGAGATTTTTTCTTTTCAACCCGTATAAGGTGATCAGTTGAATGACCAATGTAATACCCAATAAAGGTAGAATATTCAAGGCAACATCTTTCAGTTTTCCGCCTTCCAAAAATAGCCCATAATAGGCTTCAAGGCACCAATGCAACGGCGATAGCTTCATTACGAACTGGAACGATTGGGGCATGGCGAAACTGGGCACCAGCAAGCCACCCACGGCTGCCATCAGTACAATGGATACGGCGCCGATGCCATTGGATTGCTCCTGTGTTTTTGAAAATACACCGATCATGATGGCATAACTTACGGCACACCATCCGCAGATAAGTGTTACTACAATTACGCCGGCAACATCGGGCAGGTCAAGCCTGGGTAAGCCCATCGAAGGAAAAAGCCAGATACCGAGCGAAAAGACCACGGCAGCCTGCATCACGGTTACAAAAAGATATGTGAGTTGTTTGGACAATACCGAAACCAGGTAGTTGGTAGGTAATGTTTTCAGACGTACAAAACTTCCGTTCAGTTTTTCTCTCACCACACTGCCGCCTAAGGAGATCACGATAAAGAACATGGCAAATACCGTCCATGCCGGAACATTATGTTGCGATGCATTGGGTATGTTTCGGCTGCCGCTGCGGGATACCGGGATCTCGTTAATGGCCACCTGGCTTCCGATCAGTTCTTTTTCCAGCGAATCGGGCATCTGCTTTTCATTGAGGTTGAAGTAAAGACTTTTCAAAACCTCTTTATTCTGCACCACCTGCAGGGCGCTGCGTAAGGCACCCTGTATAGAATGCCGGAATGTTTCCTGTAATACCGGGTGATAAAGCATGGTGATGGGCTGAATGCTGCTGTTGCCTGTTTTAATGCTGTCGGCCTGCATGCCAAAATTCTTCAATGCCTTTACAGCAATTTCATTCGACTTGTCTTTTATTTTATGGGTAAAGTCGGAAGGGATGATAATAGCGATCACTGCATCTTTAGCGTGCATGCGGTTTGAAATGGCTTCATCTGTTTCGCCGGCGGCAATGGTTTGTATGCGGAACATGCCGGCCTTGCTGATGGCTGCTTCCAGCTGTTTGCCTGCATCACCGGTATCCCGGTTGCAAAGTAACATGGGAACGGTGTTGGTGTTCAGCATTTCAAACGTACTGTTCTGCACTGCCGTGATCACCACGGCCAGCACAATGGGCATCACAAACATGAAGATCAGACCCAGTTTATCACGGGTGAGTATGCGTATGTCTTTTAATATGGTTGACCAGAGTTTGAACATTACGAATCCCGGAATGATTTACCGGTTAAATTAATGAAGAGGCCTTCCAGCCCGTCCTCTTTATGTTCCAGCATCAGTTGCTGCAGCGTATCGTGTGCTATTATTTTTCCATCATCGATCAATGCCACTTTATTACACAATTCTTCTGCTTCACTTAACTGGTGCGATGTATATATCAATGTTGTTCCGTTCTCATTTAATTTTTTCAGGTAGTTGATGATGGCATGGCGTGAGTGAACATCCACGCCAACCGTAGGCTCATCTAAGAATAATATCTGCGGATCATGAATAACGCCGATAGCCAGGTTCACCCGGCGTTTCATGCCACCGGAAAATTCCTGTACTTTTTTATTGCGTACATCGGTAAGGCCGAGAACTTCTAAAAGTTCGGTTGTTTTATTTTTTATCTCACGCTTGTGTAACCCGGCCCAGGCGCCAAAGAAGGAGAGGTTTTCGGCCGGGCTCAGTTCCTGGTAAAAAGAAAAATCCTGCGGTACAAATCCAAAAAGCCCGTTGACGGATTTCTTGTGATGGGCAATTTCATGTCCGAGTAACTGCACATTTCCCTGCTGGTAATTAAGCAGGCCGGTCATGCAGTTCATGAGCGTTGTTTTGCCGGCGCCATTGGGACCAAACAAACCAAAGCGTTCTCCTGGCTGCACCTCAAGATTTAAACCGGTGAAGCAGGCTGTTGTTTGCCGGGGATAGGTGAAGGCCAAATTAACTATACGCACCGCTGCATGGCTCATGAATTCCATTTTATTTTAGACAATGCCTGGAACGCCCTTTTCTCCACTTCTGAAATTTCAATGAGGTAGTCTCCCATCACATCAAAATCAGCCTGGCTGCCGATGCGGCCTTTGTAAATGCCGGCAGCGTGTACAGCGGCGTTGCGCCACTTATCGCCGGCCTCGGTAAATATCTTTGAAATGTCAAGCAGTTCATCAATGGGTTGGTACGCATGCGACTCCTGTAAGAAAGCTGCATATATATACCGGAAGCCACCGCCTCCTGTACCGATCTCTTCCTGCATACGAACCAACTGCGCTAAATATAAGCCAGCGGTTTGTTGCCCTAGTTTATCCTTCCATTTTTTTATTTTTCTCCCGGTGGTTGCAATGCCTTTATACCCGGCGATATTACCCGGGATGCGTATCATGTGATTCACGTTTCTTTTGATACCCTTCTCGATCGCTTTTTTTACCTGCTCATTGGTTACGGTCTTTTTTTCTTTCGGGTAATAGATCTGCCCCCTGGGCGCAAAAGCGCCTTTGGCAAAACGTACCCTTTGTAATTCATATTCGGTGAGTGACGTAACGGTTTCCATCACGGGATCACTGATCATGTATTTATCATCTTCTTTTCCAAACACGATCATATTGTGTGCATTGAAATGGAATCGGTATTCTTTAGGAAAATAAGTAAGGTAATAAACACCTACCTGTGCGCCAACCGCCCTTCCGGCATTAAGGCATTCATCTAAATATCTTTTTCCTGCTTCCTGTGAAGCGAATTTTTTGCGGGCAACGGCAATACCAAGCGCATTACAGGTTCTTTTAAAAATAAGGCCGGGCATGGTGCGGAAGGCAATGGCCGGACCGTTGTTTATTTTAAGAAAGGGCAGTTGCACATAGAACAAACCAGAGCCAATTCCAAAAGCAAGCGGTTCTGTAAGTTGTTCTGCCCCTGCTGATCTTAATAAATTTGTAGTAACCCCGTTCTCGCAATGAGCCGCCTGCAAATGTTTAAATTCATTATTCATGCACATTCATGGTTTTTAGTTCTTCCACACTTACATTAAATGCTCCGGCATATTTTTTTAATCTTGCTTCCGATAAATTTTTAAAAGCCT
>DAOLIP010000138.1:0-7738 GCA_035328475.1 Ferruginibacter sp. | reverse complement strand
CAGGTAATGAATGCCAATGGCATCAAATACTTTATCAGGAATTACTGATAAAAGTTCGTTCCCTGCTTTATTATATATTTTTTTTTGGTTCAGCTTACTTTTTTCCCGGTTGGTTTTTAACCTCTTATCCCCGAAATCGTATAATACCTATTCAACACTGGGTAGTTTTACTATTTGTTAAGCGCTTTTCTTATTTTAGATTTAGCTTTCCATTTTCCAAATTAAAAAATCACCCCAAAATGAAAAAAGCGTTACTACTAACACTTACGTTGGCATTGATCAGCAGTTTAGGCTTTTCACAAGCCGATAAATTCTGGTCTGCCAATACCGGCAACCGCGATAATATTATTACCGACAAAGCGGTTGAACGGCTATCTTATCCAAAGGAGTTCCGTTTATTTAATCTGAATGCGGCTTCTTTGCGCCAGCAATTATTTACTGTTGTCGGCCAAAGACCCTCCGGTCATTCTACCGTTATTTCTTTACCCAATGCCGATGGTAACATTGAGCAGTTTGAAGTGTATGAGGCGTCGAATTTTGAACCGGCTTTACAGGCCAGGTTCCCCGAGATCAGGGCTTATTCGGGCAGGGGTATTACCGATAAGTATGCCACATTAAAACTGAGTATTTCACCACAGGGGATACAATCCATGGTGTTTCGCAGCGACAGGGAAAATGAATTCATTGAACCTTATTCAAAAGACCATACCATTTATTCTGTGTATAAGTCGCACCGCGATAAAGGAAAACTGGCATGGACCTGCAGCACAGAAGATCAGCAATATACCGCTCAGCTGAAATCACAAATACCTGTTTCAAGCGCTACCGGAAGTTCGGCCGGTACCTTAAAGACCATGCGGCTTGCCCAGTCGTGCAACGGCGAATACGCAAACTATTTTGGTGCAACCAGTTCGGCCCAGGAGGCATTGGTGCTGGCGGCTTTTAATGCCACACTTACCCGTTGCAACGGGGTGTATGAAAAAGACCTGGCATTACACCTGAATTTAATAGCCAATACAACAGCAGTTATTTATTATAATCCGGCAACGGACCCTTATACAACCTTGTCGAACTGGAACAATCAATTACAAACTGCCTTAACGGCAAACATCGGCGAGGCCAATTATGATATCGGCCACATGTTTGGCGCTTCGGGTGGTGGTGGAAATGCCGGATGTATTGGTTGCGTATGTGTGAACGGATCCAAAGGAAGAGGCATTACTTCTCCTGCAGATGGAATTCCGCAAGGCGACAATTTTGATATTGATTATGTAGCCCATGAGGTAGGACATCAATTGGGTGGTAACCATACCTTCTCTATGTCGAATGAAGGAACCGGTGTAAATAAAGAAGTAGGATCGGGGATAACGGTGATGGGGTATGCCGGAATCACCAGCCAGGACGTGGCACCGCATTCTATTGATATATTTCACGAAGCTTCTATTGCACAGATACAGGCCAACCTGGCAACAAAAACGTGCCCGGTAACCACCAATATCACCGCTAATAATGCAATCCCTGTTATAGCAGCGGTTACCAATTATACCATCCCCATCAGTACACCGTTTGCGTTGACAGGCTCTGCAACAGATGCAGATGCTGATCCGCTGACGTATTGCTGGGAACAAAATGATAATTCAACCACAACAGGAACAGGCAGTGTGGCGTCGCCCACAAAAGCAACCGGGCCAAACTGGTTGTCATTTCCTGCATCTGCATCCGGAACAAGAACCTTCCCAAGATTATCAACAATACTGGCCGGTTTAAATGTAACACCTCCATTGCCTGGTGGTGATGCCGGTGCAAATATTGAGGCATTAAGTTCTGTTTCAAGAACGCTGAATTTCCGTTTAACCGTAAGGGATAATCATCCGTTTAGTTCAACGGCACCTGTTGCTGTTGGCCAGACTGCATTCACGGATGCGGTAGTAACGGTTACCAATACCGCCGGACCTTTTGCCGTAACGGCGCCTAACACTGGGGTAACGTGGAGCGCCGGTGGTTCAGCCACGGTTACCTGGAGTGTGAATGGTACCAATGCCGGATCGGTAAATTGTGCATCGGTGAATATATTATTATCTACCGATGGCGGACAAACATTCCCAACGGTATTGGCAACAGCCACCGCTAACGATGGTTCTGAAGTAATTACCGTTCCTGCTTCACAAAGTACTACCTGCCGGGTGAAAGTGGAATCGGTTGGCAATATCTTCTTCGACATTTCAAATACAAATTTCACAATCGGCGCCCCGGCATTGTGCGGCGATGCAACCGGTTTAACCGCTTCGGCTATTACACAAACATCGGCTACTGTCAGCTGGACTGCAGTAAGCGGAGCCAATACGTATGATGTGGATTACAAAGCAGCTTCTTCATCTACCTGGATCAATGCGGCAACAGCTACGGCATCCACTTCTGTAAACCTGGGTGGTTTAACAGCCGGTACTGTTTACGACTGGAGGGTGAGGGCAACCTGTACCGCCGGCAGCGGTAATTATGTACAGGCCCAATTTACAACCACCACTCCTCCGGTAACCTGTCCTGGTCCTTACGACGTAAGCACCAATGGAACCAGAACAGGAGCAGCTACCATTCCGTTAAACACGGATATTAAAGGATTGGTAAACCCATCGGGAGATAATGACTATTACAGGTTTGTTATTACAACCGGCGGAACCATAACCATGACTTTGACAACATTACCTGCTAATTACCATTTGAGGTTACTGAACAGCAGTGGTACTACTTTACAAACATCAAGCAACAGCGGAACCAATAATGAAACAATCAACAGGACTGTTACTGCCGGTACTTATTATGCAAGGGTTTACCCGAGCAATAATAATAACTGGAACGCAACAAACTGTTATACACTTCGTGTGCAGACCGGAACAGCAAGCAGGGGCGAAGGAACTGAAGAGATATTGTTCGCAAACAACTGGATATCGATATTCCCGAATCCTGTTTCTTCTGTAGCAAACCTGCGGTTCAACTCCGATGCTGCCCGTATGGCCGTGGTAAGTATTGTAAACCAGGAAGGCGCTGTGCTGATGAACAGGAATATGCAGGTGAATGAAGGAGAGAACATCCGCCAGCTTGATGTACGTTCATTGGCCAACGGTATGTATTTTATCAAAATACAGAATGGCCCGGATGTGCAGATGGCAAAAATTGTAATAAGAAAATAAACATAGTTTTTGAGCCGTACCCTATGGCCCCGCCCTGGCGGGGCTTTTTTTATTTACTGTGTACAGCCTGTTAAAACTATTTATTGAGATAGGCAGCGGGTATCGGTTGGTCTTTGCTTTCCTCATCCCAGGTAATGCTCATGATGAACCACCTTCCTTTTTCTTTTATAAGTTCGATGCTGTTGATACCCCGCTTATTCAGCGGCGGGTTGGTGCCGGCAGTAAATTCATAGGAAGTAAACACCTGCGCCACATTTCCAAACTGGTTCACTTTGCGGCCGATCTCTTTTTCATTGAATGAATTCTGCATAAAGAAAGGGCCGTTGTTCTGTACATATTGTGCAGGAGAGAACTTTCTCAATTCACGTTTCGCATTAAAAGCCGCCATGAATGCATCTGCATGAAAAAGACTGCGGAACCTTGCCCAGTCTCTTGGACCTGCAGGGCCGGAGATCACATCATACAATGCTTTGATCAGCTGGTCTATCTCTGAAACATCGGCCGGGTTAGCTGTTGGCAAAGCTGCGGTATGCCCGTTTAACCAGGCATTGCGGATATTTAATTGTGCAGCAGTGGGGTTGGGAACGAACCGTAACACGTGTTTTCTTGTTCTGTCCATCCTGGTTGCCGGTGCCGATAAACTGACCAGTTCAGTCTTGCCATCTGAACTCTTGCGGTTCACTTTTATATTTATCACATCACCTTCCTTCAATAAAGAGAATAAATGATCCAGCCTGGCTTCAATAGTTTCTGCCGTAACCAGCGAATCATTGATGCTTACCAGTTCATCTCCGTCCTTGTAACCGAATTTTTCACTCACCGCATTCATGTTTTTTATCAATACTTTCTTCCCACCGTCACTGCCCGGGGTCACCTGGATCTTCCAACGGAGGAATTCTCTAAAAGACTCTGTTGGCAGGTAGTCTACACCGGCCAATGCAAAGAATTTCTCATAGGGCAGGGGTTTGGTTCCCACAACATAATCTGTAAAGAAATCCTTTACCTGCGGAAACGTCATTTCTTCGATCACTGAAAAGAATTCCTCATCTTCAAAAAATTTATCCTTCCCGTATTTTATGGACAGATCGTGTTTCAGGTCTTTGATGCCGTATTGGGCGCCGGATAATTGCAGCAGGTACAGGTCAAGGCAGGCCGATATCAGGGCCCCTTTCATGTATACATTCATATACTGCTGTGCCCATTTACCGGCACTCTCTTTACTCAGTTCTGTAAAGGAAAGTGTGTCTTTAAATGAAGAGCGGGAATAGTTGATCTTTTGCGCCAGTGTTTCAAGAAATTGCTCGGGTGTTTTCAATCCCGACCATACCTGCACATGATGTGCCGTGTATTCGGTGCTGCCTTCATAAAGCCATACGTGTTTTGAAAGTACCGTTTCATTAAAATTAAATTCCTTTACTTCCCTGGAACTGATGGTAAGGGGTGTAACGATATGGAAGAATTCGTGCGACGAAATATCAACCACATTTTCAATGATGTTCTTTTCCGGCGCTTCGGCCAGTGCATAAAAAGAAGAATAGGAATGTTCCCAGGCACCGGTAATGCCCAGGGGTTTCTGCTCGCCGTTAAAGTAATAGATGAATGCATATTTATCCACGGGTAATCTTCCTCCCAGGTAATCTTTTGAACCCTGCAGCAGTTTGTTGAGGTTGGCCGCAATGAATCTGGCACTCACCTGTTTGCGGGGCGAATAGATCGCAATCACCACATCGGCATTGCCTACTTTGATAACGGTCGTGTCGGGCAGCGAGAACATGATCGGCGAATCGTACAGGTGATCTGCATTGGTGCAGATGAATTTGTCGCTTGTGCTGCTTGTTGTAACCGGTACTAATCCGGTGGCAGCATAAAAACCTTCCGGTTTGCTGAACGAAATTTCAAAAGCCATCTTCTTCATGCCTTCAAAATAACCGAAGAGTCCGGGTGTATTGATCACGAAATTCTTGCCGGCTTCAAAACTGGTTCCGCACATGGGATATACCATATTGCTGATGCCGGCATCCCATGTATCTTCCACCTGGTAGCTGATACGGTATAGCTTCGTTGCCTTTTTGATGGTCCAGCCATTATCCCCGGCTTTGGCAACGGGCAATTCCTTATCATTTTTATCAAAGGCTTTCAGGTTGTGTACATACTTGCCGTAATTGCTGTTCATATAAGTACCCGGTACGATCTTGGGCAGGTAAAAATTGATGACTGCTTTTGTAATTTCCGGGCATACCAGGTCAATATGCAACTGGTCATCCGTTACCTTATTAAGGTCCACCCTGTATTTATAAGATTGCTGCGCAGAGACCTGTGCCGAAATAATGAGAAGACTTATACAGCAAACTGCTGCTCGGAGCGGCATAAAATTTTTCATACTTGTTTATTTAACGCTGGGTAAAGGAAATCATTTTTTTTAACAGGTTGCTACCGTTCTTATAATTCACAGGAAGGAAACCAGAAAGCCAGGCACGCTATTTCAATCCCATCCGCATATTCACCATGTATTTGGTGAACCCGGCTTTTTCATATGCTTTAATGGCCGATGCATTCTCATTATAAACGTCCAGCTTTAGTTCGCTGATGTTTTTTGTTTTTGCCCACTGCATCAAAACATCCAGTATCATTCTGTTAATGCCCTTCCCCCGGTATGCCGGAACCACGTACATAAACCCAAGGTAAGCATGCCGGGCATGTTGCAGGTAAGGTTTTGCATTTTCAATGCGTGCATACCCGCTGGCAAGTAATTTGCCATTGCTTTCTGCAACAACCAGCTCTACATCAGCGGCGGTTATCATTTTTTCAATATCGTAATAATGGGTATGCCCGGTTTTTAAGGTGGGATCAAAGGGACGTTCGGCACTGATCACACCCTGTTCAAAAATAAGCAATGTGTCCAGGTCGGCAGGCCGGGCTTTACGAATAATGATATTCTCCATTTGCGATGATTAAATGATTGAGTTCAAATGTAATTTTTTTGTGCTTACCATTCAGCAACCAAACCGGGCAGACAGTAAAATTAGAATTTCATTAAAAGGACATGGCCACATAGGCGGAATCTGTAACTTGCCTCCGGATAACTACTTTAATAAGCATTATACTACTTTGATGGAAGCGGCAAAGATATTAATTGTGGAAGACGAACGGAAAATTGCAGACACCCTGCAGGTAGGTTTAATGGAAAATGGGTACCAGGTACAGGTGGCATACGATGGCGGTATGGGGCTGCATCATTTTATCACCGGCCAATATAATCTGCTCATTCTTGATATAAATCTTCCCGGGATCAGTGGCCTGGATATCTGCAAAAAAGTACGCCAGCAGGATAGTTCCCTGCCAGTAATGATGCTCACTTCCATGGGAACCCTGGCCGATAAGATAGACGGCTATAATGTAGGAGCCGATGATTACCTGGTGAAGCCCTTTGAATTCAAAGAACTGCTGCTTAAAATACATGTATTACTCAAGCGGAGCAGGCAGCCCGCCCTGGAAAATAAAAACCTGCTGCAGGTGGCCGACCTGGTGATGAACCTTAACAGCAAAGAAGTGATGCGGAGCAATATACGTATCAATCTTACGGCAAAGGAATTTCAACTGCTGGAATATTTTCTGCATAACCAGAACAAGGTTCTTTCCCGTGCCGAGATAGCCCTGCATGTGTGGGGCATTGATTTTGACACCAACACCAATATCATCGATGTGTATATTAATTACCTGCGCAACAAGATCGATAAAAATTTTTCCCCACGCCTCATCCATACACAAACGGGAATGGGATATATCCTTAAAATAAAGGAAAACTGATGCCTGTTCGGATCCGGATAACACTGTTGTTTACGTCGGCGGTATTTGTAATACTGTTCCTGCTTTGTACGGTAGTGTATTATGTTTCTTATACCAACCGGGTGGAACTTATCAAAACCCGGCTGGTCAACCGGGCTACCAATACCGCCAATCTTCTTAATAAATCAACCGTATTCAATAATGAACTGGTTCAGAAAGTGGATTCCACCACTGCATTCCAGTTCCGGGATAAAGAGATACAGGTTTATGACAAACGGAATAACAGGATATATTTCTTCAGTGATAATCCCGAAGGGGCGCTTGCCATCGACCTGAAACTGCTGGCCGATGCCAGGCAGCGGGGGGATATTTATTTTACCCGGGGTAAACGGGAGGTTGTTGCCCTGCACAGCAGGCAGAATGATATGGTGATCGTTTCAGCAACATATGACGAGGCCGGAAGAAAGTACCTCATGCAGTTAAAGACCATTTTATTGTTTAGTTTACTGGGAGGTACCATCCTGTCGCTGGCAATAGGTTATTTTGTTTCAGAACGGCTGCTTCAGCCTATTAAAAAAATTGCGGATGATGTGAATGAGATATCTGCAAAGAACCTTAACCGCCGGATCAAGACCGGAACTTCCGGCGATGAATGGTATTACCTGGGTGAAACACTCAACAGCCTGCTCAACCGGTTGCAGGAAAGTTTTGAAGTACAGCGGCGCTTTATTTCCAATGCATCGCACGAACTTTCCACCCCGCTT
>DAOLIP010000137.1:0-7779 GCA_035328475.1 Ferruginibacter sp. | reverse complement strand
GGCTCCCCGATATCCACACCTGGCTTAAATATTCCTGTGCCTGGCTTTGCCCAACTGAAGAACAAATAGCTGTTCCGGTGGTTGTAAATGCTTGCGTTGCACTATAGCCTGATGGGCCATTACTGCAAACAGCCTCTACCGCATATTGATATGCTGTACCGGCATAAAGGCCAAAAATATTCATCGTGGTAAGGTTATAGGATGCAACTGTCCAGGTACCGGCGGTAGTTGGTTTATACCGCAAGTGATACAACGTTGCACCGGGAACCGCCGCCCAGGAAAAGGTGGCGAAAGTATTGGTAATATTGGCAACATTTAATCCCGTTGGCATATTACATGATCCGGGTCCTGTGTGATCAAGAAAATGAAAGGCCGTCATAGCTGTACCACTTAAAACGTACAAACTGCTGTCGCTGGCAAGTACACATCCATAACCCCAGCCACTATAAATATTGGTTGAATCAATCCATTTTTGCACCCCCGTATTGCTGTATTTTAACGTGATCATTCGTAAGTAAGATACATTATTAGGATCCGGACTGGGCCCGCCTTTACCGGTTACAAATACTTCGCCGTTTGCTTTGGCAGAAATAAAATAGGGCGCTTCATCATTTCCCGGGGTTCCATTGTAACGTGTATTCCAAAGCATGTTGCCATCGGTATCGGTTTGCAGGGTAACCCAGTCAAAATAGGAAGCTCCTGTTGTACCCTGTGAAATAGCAGTCAATTTACCCCCTACCAGTGTAAACCTCGTTGGCAATTCGGTTCCTCCAAAGTCAAAATCTTTTTTCCATAACTGTGTACCTGATGAATTGAATTTATATATCTCTATATCCATAGCACTTGCTGGAGTAACCTGGTTAAAAAAGCCGGTAAGCAGGTATACATTGCCGGCATCATCCAGTTCTGCATCCTGTCCCCCACGCCCCTGCACACCGGCACTCCATAATAAAGCACCCGTTGTATCCCAGGCAGCCACTACCGCAATATTGGGGTTACCACCCGAAGCACTCATCACAATTTTATTGCCTTTTACCCGCATGGAGTTAAAGTATGCCGGTGCATTGGCATCACTGTGTTGCGTAAACAGTATATTACCATTTGTATCAAATTTAATCAAAGCAAATCCGGGAAGCGCTCCCACCCCACAGGCTCCTACATACAGGTTACCGTTATTATCCAGTTCGCACCGCAGGCTCATACCTGCCAGGTAATTAACCGGGCTTATTACCTGTTTCCATAATTGCACGCCATCCGGGCTGTATTTTAAAACAACTACGGCATTGGGACTGGGTGTACTGGCACCTGCATAGCGGTAACCTGCTACAAACACATTGTTATTGTTATCTGCAGTTACCCAAAGCGGGCGTTCGTAATTGCCGGCAATGCCAGAGGCCGACACGGCTTCCCACTGCAAAACACCAAACTTGTTGTACTTGCGTGTATAGGTATTATTGGCCGTCCAATAACCGGTTGTTATTACATTATCCAGGTTATCCCGGGCTATCATAACACCAATTTTTGAACCGCTTTCTGCCGGCCTTATCCAATCGGTGGAGTACTGGGAAAACAGATCAATTGAAATAACTAAAAGAAATACGGCTGATGTGAACACCTTTTTCATAAGCTTCGCAGGTTTTTACTATATTATATATTTGATTCGTTTTAAAGAAAAGCTGCAACAGGATATTGTCCGATACAAATCTTGGCACTGTTGGTCAAAACAAGTGATGCCGGATGGACAGTATGTCGTTAACTTTTCTCACCATACTAAAGTAAACCGCATGAACTACTGCATAAAGCAAACCTTGCCGAAAGGGTAAAATCGCATGCTGAATATGTACTATTCAGCTATGATTTGTTTAAACATCAATCAAAGTTAGAGAAGCGGATGAGCCAGGGATATGACCTATATCATGAACCCGGATGATAATGGCATGAGCGCCTATCCGTTTTACCGGGCCTGCAGAGAAAGACATAAGTGAATAGTACTTTTAAAAATAACCGGCCTGCTTTTTATCCATTTCTTTTCTCACGAATTATTTTTATTTTACAGTCTGCAAACCCTGCCACTCACTTAACCAAAAGCTAACTTATGTTCATCGGGCACTTCGGGCTTGGCTTTGGTGCCAAAAAAGCCGCTTCATCTGTTTCATTAGGTACTTTTTTTATTGCAGCGCAATTCCTGGACCTGTTATGGCCTGTATTGCTGCTGCTTGATGTGGAGCATGCAGTAATTAAACCCGGTACCGGGCACGCACAACCCATCGACTTTACCGACTACCCCATATCGCATAGTTTGGTAATGGTAATAGGTTGGGCCCTGTTGTATGCATTTATCTATTGGTTATTTAAAAAGAATATAAAGGCTGCCCTTGTCCTGGGGCTTTGTGTTATCAGCCACTGGGTGCTGGATCTTATTGTACACCTGCCCGACCTGCCGCTTTACCCGGGCAACAATTCAGCAAAGTATGGTTTTGAACTGTGGAATTCGTTCTGGGGAACTTTACTGGTGGAAGGAGGCATCTTCATCACTGGCCTTGTTCTTTACATACGGTCAACTACGGCTAAAAATAAGCAGGGCAGTATTGGTCTGTGGATACTTGTTGCATTGCTGCTGGTTTCTCATGCGGCCAATCTTTTTGGTCCGCCCCCACCCGCCATGAATGCGGTGGCCTGGGCAGGAAACCTGCAATGGCTGTTTGTTATCCTTGCGTATTGGGTTGATCATAACCGGTCAGCCATTTAATAATCTGTACTTAACTTGCTTTCATAACCAACTAAACACTGCCTGCATGAACCGGCTGAAATTCGTTGTATACGCTGCCCTCATTATTATTATGATGCACTCCTGTAAAAAGGATGACCTGCCAGCGCCTTCCAACCCTCCCCAGGTAATTGCACCTCCTGCTCCTTTTGGATTTTATGTGGTGGGGTATTTCCCTTCCTACAGAACCGTAGCCGCTGTGCCGGATGTAAAATTCAGGATGTGCAATGTGGTGAATTATGCATTTGCTGTGGTAAGCGCCGGCGGTAATCTTACCTTAACCAATTCCGCCCATTTAATGGAAGTGAAGAATAAGGCAAAAGCAAACGGTGCAAAAATATTCATCAGCATATCCGGCGTGGCAGCAGACTTTAAAACGATGGCAGCCGCTCCTGCAGGCCGTACCTTTTTCATTACCCAGGTAATGAATGTTGTAAGAACTTATGGCCTGGACGGTGTGGACATTGATTGGGAATTTCCCCGAACCGATGACGGAACCAGCATTACTTATACGGCGCTGATGAAACAGTTAAGCGACAGTTGCCACCTCGGCAGTAAATATTATTTAACCGCAGCCATCACCGCAGGTAAATATGCGGGTGCTGTAAGAGATGCTATCAGCAATGAACTGTGGCAGGGAAATTATGTGGATTGGTTCAACATCATGAGTTATGACGATTTCAGTACCACCCAACCTTATAAACACCATTGCGATTACAGCCTGGCAACCACCAGCCTCAATTACTGGATTGGTACCCGGGGAATGCCTGCCGGCAAAGCAGTATTGGGTATTGCCGGTTATGGCCGGCCCAGCGGTATTACACAAACAAATACCGTGTTAACCTACAGCGATATCCTGTCGAGAGGAGGCAATCCCTTCTCCGATTCAGCTGTCGTTACCAACGGCGGCTTTTCAAACTATACGATATATTACAATGGTATTACAACGGTAAAAAGGAAAGCAATCCTTTCAAAACAAATGGCAAATGGCATCATGCTTTGGGAAAAAGGCCAGGATGCCCATGATAACAGTTCCCTGTTAAAAGCCGTTTGCGATACGGTTGGCAGACCCTATTAATACCAGCTATCCTCCCGGCGACCGGCCTTGCGGAAGCCTGGCCAAAACCTGCATTGATCTATACAATGCTGTTGATAAGATTGGATAAAATGTGTCAACAATGTGCTTTCTTTTTTAAATAATATTTCGTTACTTTAAAAGGCGGTAATAAACAGGAACTCCATCGCCGCTGCCATTCAACAACACTAACCCCAGTCCGTATTTGCTGAAAATGATCAGACTTATTGCGGCGTATGACCAAGGTCAGGTTTTATTTTCGTCCGGTATCCAACCTTTAGTAAAGAATAAGATCAGTACTCTTTAAATATGCTTACTTATTTTTTAACACTATAAATTCTATCCAGATGTATACAGAAACACAGCAGCGCACGCTTGTTGATGAATGTCATCAATGGCACGATGAACTGGTTGCCTACCGTGAAAAGATCAACAGGCTCAAAAGCGAACTCTATTATTTCGCACCCGGCAAAACCGAACACGATGTACTACTGGGCATTGAACATTTTCATAACCAGTTTCACATTCAGCTCATCAACATTCATGACCTTAAACACGAAATCAAACATCATTTGAAAGAAGCGGAACGGCATCCTACATTCGGGCACCGCATACCGCATCACCACATGAAAGAAAAGCTGGAAACGCTCGAGAACGATATAAACAAACTCGAAGATGAGTTTCACACTTTCATAAAGCAATAATGCCTTTTGCAACCAGTCCCGATATTTTCGGGACTGGTTGGTTAATGGGCCATTTCAAAACAACTAAATTCCCTGTTATGGCTACGTATGATTCAAACCATGTAAAGAATATCGCCCTGCTCGGACATGCCGGATGTGGTAAAACCACCCTTGCCGAATGCATGCTCTTTGAAGCAGGCATCATCAAACGCCGCGGCAGTATTGCGGCAAAGAATACGGTAAGTGATTACCACGAACTGGAAACGGAAAGGCAGAGCTCTGTTTTTTCATCGCTCATGCATACGCCGTGGAAAGACTATAAAATAAATATCATCGACACGCCCGGCTACGATGATTTTGTGGGCGAAGTGATCAGCGCATTACGGGTGGCTGATACCGGCGTGATCGTACTCAATGCGGCAGCCGGTGTGGAAGTTGGCGCCGACGTGATCTGGGAATACACCGACACGTTTAAAACCCCTACCATCTTTGTAGCAAACCAGCTCGACAGAGAAGAAGCGGATTTTGACCGCAGCTTACGGGAAGCAAAAACACATTTTGGCGGCAACGTGGTGGCGGTGCAATATCCTGTGCAGACCGGAGCCGGCTTCAACTCCATTGTAGATGTATTGAACATGATCATGTACCAGTTTCCACCAGAAGGCGGCAAACCGCAAAAGCTGCCGATACCCGATAGTGAAAAAGAAAGAGCCGATACGCTTCACAAAGAACTGATCGAAGCCATTGCCTCCAACGACGAAGGCCTGATGGAAAAATATTTCGACCAGGGAGAACTTACCGAAGAAGAGATGAAGGCAGGGCTTCATACTTCTATGATCAAACACGATATCTTTCCCATGTTCTGCGCATCCGGTGAAAAGAATATGGGCGTGGGCCGCATCATGAGTTTTATAGATTATGTATGCCCCGCTTCCAACGAAATGCCTCCGCAAAAAACAAAAGCAGGAAAAGAATTGCCCTGCGACGTGAAAGGCCCTACCTGCATCTTTATTTTTAAAACCATCATTGAGCCGCATATCGGCGAACTCAGTTTGTTCAAAGTATACAGCGGCACCATCAGGTCGGGCTGCGAATTGATGAATGAGAATACCGGTGTTACCGAAAAATTCAACCAGTTGTTCTTACTGGAAGGTCATAACCGGGTGCCGGTGCAGGAACTGGTGGCCGGCGATATAGGCGCCACCATCAAACTCCGCAGCACACATGTGAACAATACCCTGCATGATAAAGGCGCCAACATAGAGTTGGTACCCATCGAGTTCCCGCATCCCAATGTTACCATTGCCATCAGCGTGGTGAATAAAGGCGATGAAGAAAAATTATCGCAGGTGTTGCATACGTTACAGGAAGAAGACGCTACGGTTCGCTTTGAAGTATCGCCCGAAATAAAACAAACCCTGCTGCATTGCCAGGGCGAACTCCACCTGAAAGTACTGCAATGGAAAATAGAACACATTCACAAACTGGATGTGAAGTTTGAGAAGCCGAAGATCCCCTACCGGGAAACCATCAGCCGCAAAGCCGAGAGCAATTACCGCCATAAAAAACAAAGCGGCGGCGCCGGCCAGTTTGCCGAAGTATATATGCGCATTGAGCCCTGGTACGAAGGCATGCCCAATCCCGAAGGGCTGAACCTGCGCAGTAAAGAAGATATAGACCTTGACTGGGGTGGCCGGCTGGTTTTCTGCAACTGCATTGTGGGCGGCGCTATTGATACCCGTTTTCTTCCTTCCATTATGAAAGGCGTAATGGAAAAAATGCAGAACGGTCCGCTTACCGGGTCCTATGTACGGGATGTACGGGTGAGTGTGTATGATGGAAAGATGCATGATGTAGACAGCAACGATATCTCCTTTAAGATAGCCGGGCTGCAGGCATTCCGACAGGCATTTATGGAAGCCGATCCGCAATTACTGGAACCCATCTATACCGTGGAAGTGCTTTGCTCTGATGAAATGGTAGGCGCCGTGATGGGTGATCTTCAGACAAGGATGGGCGTGGTGGAAGGCATGGAAGCCGAAGGACATTTTCAAAAGATAACGGCCAAGGTTCCGCTGGCGCAGATGTACCAGTATTCTTCCTCCCTGCGCAGTTTATCCGGCGGACGGGCCCGTTTCAATATGTACTTCGATTCTTACGCACCGGTATCATACGAAGTGCAGCGCAAACTTACAGAGGCGCACAACAAGCATGAAGTATTACAGGCTTAATTGTGCCATAATAAAAAATAAAAGCCCCGGTGTACCGGGGTTTTTTATTTTGCAATTCATTTTCCTATGTGATCTATATTACTATGTGGTTCAGATTACTCAGCTATTCCTTATTTTTATTCTTCAAACAATACCATGCAGATACTAGAAGCAAAAACAAAAGACGACTTTATAAAATGCTTTGAAGTGATGAAGGAACTGCGGCCACACCACAATTCTGAAAGTTTTCTTTCCACCCTGCAACAGATGATAAAAGAAGGCTACCAGCTTTGGTATATTGAAGACGAAGGAAAAGCGGTTTGTGCAGCAGGTTTTCGTTTCACTACCACGCTGTACGACGGGCTGATCATCGACTTTGATGATTTTGTTACTGCAGCAGATGCCCGTAAGAAAGGATATGCCGGCATCTTATTCGACAAGCTGGTTGAAATGGCAAAAGAAAGAAACATAAAGACCATCCACCTCAACTCCAATCACCAGCGCTTTGATGCCCACCGGTTTTACCTGAACAAACAAATGAACATCGTTGCCCATCATTTCCGGATAGAAGTAGGAATCAAACCGACGCTATGAAGATCAGATCGCTGCTGGAACTTTATGAATTGCTTCCTGAAGAGGAAAGGCTGATCGTTGATGTACTGAGGGAAGTGATAAAAGCACAATTGCCTTTACACTGCAAAGAAAAGATCTCTTACAATGTTCCCTTTTTCTATGGAAATAAAAGCATCTGCCTGGTATGGCCTTCGGCTGTTCCTAGGGGCGGGATAAAAAAAGGGGTGATGCTGGCTTTCTGGTATGGTAACCGGCTTGCCGATGCAGATCAATACCTTAGCCATGGAACGAACAAACAGATATTTTACAGGATCTACAACCACGTGGATGAGATCAATATTAAAGCCATTGTAAAACTGCTTAGGGAAGCCGTGAATCTGGATAACGGATGGAAGAAAAAATAAGCCACTTGATGCAGCCCTTATTAAAATCAGGTGTCATATTCTTATGAACATCAAGACATGTCTGCAT
>DAOLIP010000136.1:0-7849 GCA_035328475.1 Ferruginibacter sp. | reverse complement strand
GGCTTTCTTTTTTTTAATTGCATCAGGCTTTTTCAAAAAAAGGTTAGTAATTAAACCAGGGGAATTGCAACATTGATTTTTGTATCAAGTAACTTCTACTATCATCATTATATGCCAATGTAGGTTGAATGATAGGCTATCAGGAGAGTGAATTCATTAATCTTACTCTTGCTCAGTCTTTTCAGGAACAAATTAGTTCCTTTAGTTTTTGACATTAAAAATAGTCTAGAATACTTCAGACATTGCACATCCAAGATATGTAGTTGCACATAATGTGTAACAATTTAAGTAATTGGGATTGCCTTGACAAAGAGCAAGACAAATGATAAGATTGAACCAACACGGGGGTAGGCTAAAAGAAGCACTTAATGCTTGCTTCAAAATTTCTTTTTTCTGACTTTCGGATAATTTATAGGAATTGAGTATCGTATTCACACACTGGTTAAAATCATATGCATTTTTTTCAAGTTCTTTCTTCAATTCTGCTTCCGATTTGTAGTCTAAAATAGTCAGTAATAAATCGACCTCATCGGAAGTAGCTGTATTTTGAACAAATTTTGATAACAATGGATACGAATTTGTACTTAGTACTCTCGTGAATAATTTTACAATTAAATTCCCTGATTTTATGAAATGTTTGTTTTCCGAAAGTAGCTTTGCTATAGCATTCTCATCAGTTAGGTTGGATGCGTTGTTTAAGGCTTTTGCTGAAATTGTGAAACTTTGAGATAAAAGGATTAAGAGTACAACATGCTTAATAATTGTCTTTTTCATACTTTTTGTTTTTTGGATGTTATTTAATGTAGGTTCGTAATAAAAGTAAGACGAGGGCAATATTGCTGTCTGAGGGAAAGAACTTTTTTTACTGTTTTTTTCTCTCTTTATTCATAGTGTTTTTACCCACAGGTAAAAAATAGTAAACTGAATCAATGTGCATTGCCACTAATTAATTGTATCTGTATCAGGATTATTAAATCATAGTTCTACACGGAAGAATAAAGGAGGACAAATGGAGTTTTTCCGGGAGCTGTTGTTTAAAATCCCATTCAGGCATTAAAAATTCCTGTTTGGCAGGTTTCATTTCTTCCTGCATCCGTGCAGCACTTATCTTCACCCTGCAATAAAACATTCACCTAAAAATGTCAAGTATGAGAAAAATCCTTTTTTTCCTGGCAATCACCACCATTACCATGAGCAGCACCTGCTCCAAGCACGACGATATTATTTCGGGCAGTACCGTAGTAAGTTCATCACAAGTGCCTTCACCGGTAACCAGCAATTTCAACAGCCGCTACCCAACGGCCAGCGGCCAGATAGAATGGGAAAAAGAGAACGGCAATACCTATAAAGTGAAGTTCTTTATCGGCAGCCAGCGCTGGCAGGCCATCTTTGCTTCCGACGGTTCTTTCATTTCTGAAAAAATGATCTGAGTATAAACAGTTAACAGCCCCGTTTCCAATATCCTCCTCACATGCTTACGGCAATGCCGTAAGCATGTGTTTTTATGTACGACTGTAAAACAGGCTTTTATATATTTATCCCGTATTCTCCGCACGTGTATTTACTAATAAATTCGGCGATTTTGCTTATATATATCAGACCGGTGTTGTTTAATTTTATAGCAGCTTTTAAAATCATTACCTATGAAAAATTTTACTATCCTCCTGGTCATTATCATTGTCCTGGCATCCTGCGCCCAGTCTGTTACCACGCAGCAGGCAGCAACCCGTAACTACAGGGGTACAAGGGCGTTAAGATAAGATAGCCGCATATCTTCCGGTTATCTGCTCTCCGGCCATGCCGGGGAAAGACCATTGTTGTCATTGCATTAACACTCAATTACGGCTGTTTCAATATCTTTAAGCTTTTAATGCCGGTTACCGTGCTTTGATCGATGACAAAAAGGGAATTCTATAGCTGCTTTTGTGTATGCGCTTTTTTATTGAGCTGTGGCACTGCTGCTGCGCAGGAATCTCCCAAACAAACCGATACGTTCTTTCTTGCCAAAAAAAAAGGCATACTGGGTATCATTGGCCGCAGCATCTCCATCAATCCCGCTAACGATGTTCCGGTTAAGGTGGAAAACCCTTTCTTAAAATTCCGGGGTAAGATCATCCGTTCGGTGGAAACCATCCGGCTGGGTTTTGAATATGATTTTGACGATACCACCCATGTGAAAGACAACTTTGGTACCCGGGCAGGTAAATTCTTTCATAAAAACACCACGGATAAAGTAATAAAGCACAACCTTTTTTTTAAAGAAGGCCAACGATTGTACCCATACCTGCTGGCAGATAATGAACGCTACCTGCGTGATCTTGCTTACATACGTGATGCAAGGATACTGGTTGAGTACGCAGAAGGCAGTACCGATTCGGTAGATGTGGTAGTGCTTACCAAAGACGTTTTTTCTATCAATGCAAAACTGTTCATCAGTAACAAAGACAGGGGAAGGGGAGAGATATCGGAAGATAATTTTTTGGGCAGCGGCACCCGGTTGCAGTTCAGCAGTTATTATGAGGCACAGCGGTTCCCAAAAACAGGTGTGGGTGGCGAACTCATCCGCAGGAACATCGGTGGTTCATTCATCGATTGGGTATCGGGCTACCAGGATTACCGTTATGCTTTTACCAGCGGCCGTTTCCAGGAGACCGTAGTGTATACCAGGATAGAAAAACCCCTGGTTACTCCATACATACCCAGCACAGGAGCGCTGGAATGGTCGTACCAGCGAACCCGGAATGTATACGATTCGGACTCTTTGTACCGCTCTGACCTTCGATATGCATATTATAATATAGATGCCTGGTTTGGGTACAGCCTAGACAGTAAGCGTGCGCTCTACGACAATAAAGAGATCCGGATTCATCGTTTTGTAGCTGTCCGGGGTTTTAAGCAGCACTTTATCAGTGAACCATTGAAATACAAAACACTTTACGATTACCGCTTTACCGATTTTACCGGTATGCTTGCATCGCTCAATATCTTTAAGCAAGTGTTTTATAAAACCAATTTCATTTATGGTTTTGGCCGAAGTGAAGACATACCCGAAGGGTTCAGCATAGCGCTTACCGGCGGGTATATTGATAAGCAAAGTATCCGCAGGCCTTATGCCGGGCTGGATGTATCGGTAACCAATGTGAGGGACAGGGGATTTTACAGCAACTATACATTCCGCCTTGGGGGTTATTTTTATCGCAGGCGTTTTGAAGACGTAGACCTGCTGGTATCGGCAGACTATTTCACCAAACTGAAAAAACTAAGCCGTTCCTGGTACAGCCGTATGTTCCTTACCACCGGCATCACGGCGCAGGCAAACCCGGTTTTAAATACGCCCTTATTCTTGCGAAGCGATTATGGCTTGCCCTATTTTGATAACGGAACCCTCAACTCCGACCTGCGGGCCACGGTAAGGGCCGAATCGGTCTTTTATAATACAAGAAGGATACTCGGCTTTCGGTTTGCACCCTTTGCATTTGCCGATGCCTGTTTGGTAAAGCCCACAAAACTAAACCTGGATAAGAGCGACCTGTTTACGGCCATTGGCGGCGGCATTCGTACAAGGAATGAGAACCTGGTGCTTGGAACCATAGAATTGAAGGGTTATTATTATCCCCGGGTGAATGGAGAAATGCGAAACTGGAAGGTGGAAGTGAACAGTAATATCCGGTTTAAATACCGGAGCAGTTTCATTAACCGGCCAGGTGTTATCAATGCCAATTAATAAAAAGCCATCCACCAAAAGGCGGATGGCATATGAATAAGGTTCAGGCAGATCACATCAGGTCGAGCGCCTTTGCCAGGAAGGTAGTGTTGAAAGGCAGTACCATGGAGCAATAAGAGCCAATGGGCGACCAAAGCACCGCAAAAAAAGCAGCAACAGAAAGTAAAAATAATACCCAGTAAAGGCCGGTTCTCTTTTTGGTTGTTTCCATTTTAAATTATTTTCTGCAAATATAAGGGAGAACGCTTTTCCTTGCACTTTTTATACGATTGTAAGGCAAATTTTTTCTGTAAAGTGATGTATATTGCCGCTTCTTAACCCTTTCGGATGATTGTACATTTTTATTTGCGTTATTCCACCCAATTCGGGCAAACCCTTTTGGTGAGTGGAAATACGGGTGTTTTGGGAAACAATGACTCGTCCAGGGCCTTCTCCCTTGAATATCTTAATGAACAACTATGGCATGGTAGTGTGGAGATCGATCCAAAAAAGCTGGAAGGTCCGTTGAACTATAAATACATTCTGCATAATGAAAAAGGAGAGGAGATACCGGAATTTGGCGAAGACCGCCTGGTTGACCTGCAGAAAATAAAGGCCGATAAGATCATACTCACCGATACCTGGAACCATGCCGGCCAGGTAGAGAATGCTTTCTTCACTTCTGCATTCCAGGAGGTGTTGCTGAAGCACAACAAAACTAAAACTGCAGCAAACAAAGAACCCAAAACATTCACCCACGAATTCAGGGTAAAGGTGCCTTTGCTGAATGAAAATGAGGTTATCTGCGTCAGCGGTTCGGCAAAGTCATTTAATGATTGGGATAAAGCCAACGTGGTCCCTTTATCAAGAAAAGGTAACTGGTGGATCTTGCGGGCAAACCTGGCCGGGGAATCTTTTCCGGTGGCCTATAAATATGGGGTATATAATAGTGCCGATAAAAAATTCATCCGCTTTGAAGAAGGAAATAACCGTACACTGCTTGCTGAAGAAGGAAACAAAACGGTTAGCATCATTCACGACGGGTTTGCAAAAGTAAATCCTGCCAACTGGAAAGGAACCGGGGTAGCCATTCCTGTTTTCAGTCTGCGTAGTAAAAAAGGCTTTGGCACCGGCGAATTCACCGACCTGAAACTGCTGGTAGACTGGGCTAAAAAGACCGGGCTTAAAATGATACAGTTGCTGCCGGTGAACGATACCACGGCAACCAATACCTGGAAGGATTCTTACCCGTATTCGGCCATTTCTGCTTTTGCCCTGCATCCCATGCTGCTGAACCTGGAGCAGGTGGCTGGAAAGGAACACGAAGGTATTGTAAAGTCGCTGGCAGACCAGCACAAGAAATTAAACAAACTCACCGCAGTTGATTATGAAGAAGTGGTGCGGATAAAGACCGGTGCCATCCGTGCGCTATATACTTTAAAGAAGGATAGTTTTAAAGACGATTACGAATACATTACTTTTTATGAACTGAACCGTTACTGGCTGGAGCCTTATGCAGCTTTCTCTTACCTGCGGGATAAATATACCACCGCCGATTTCAGCACCTGGAAGACCCACGCTGTGTACGAGGAGACTGAGATACAGAAACTGGTTAGCCCTGCACAGAAACATTACGATGAGATCGCCGTGCATTACTTTACCCAATACCACCTCCACCTGCAACTGAAAGCAGCTACAGAATACGCACATAAGAACGGCATCATCATCAAAGGCGATATCCCGATCGGCATCTGCCGCAACAGCGTGGATGCATGGATAGAGCCGGGATTATACCATATGGATGAGCAGGCCGGTGCACCGCCGGATGCCTTTACCGCCAAGGGGCAGAACTGGGGATTTCCAACCTATAACTGGGAAGTAATGCAGCAGGATGACTTTACCTGGTGGCGCAAGCGTTTTGAGCAGATGAGTAATTACTTCGATGCTTTCCGCATCGATCACATACTCGGCTTCTTCCGCATCTGGAGCATACCTGCCCATGCGGTAGAAGGTATCATGGCACGGTTTGTTCCGGCCATACCGGTATCCATCAACGAGATATTTGAAAAGAAGATCGTGTTTGAACGGCACCGCTATACACAGCCTTACGTGACCGATGCCATACTCTACGATCTTTTCAAGGATAAAAAAGAGGCAGTTAAGAAAACATTCTTCAATGGCAATAAACTGAAAGAAACTTTCAACACACAGAAAAAGGTAGAGGAATATTTTTCAAAGAACGATGCATTCGGTAAAGATGTAAAGCAGGGCCTGTACGACCTTATCAGCAATGTGATCTTTTTTGAAGTGCCGGATTCAAACGGCCAGCAGTTCCATTTCCGTATTTCCATGGAAGACACGTATTCGTTCAAACACCTCGACCCGCATTCGCAGGAAGCACTGAAAAAACTATACATCGATTATTTCTATCACCGGCAGGATGAGATGTGGCGCAAAGAGGCCATGAAGAAACTGCCGGGCCTCAAACGCAACACCAACATGCTGGTATGTGGTGAAGACCTGGGCATGGTGCCGCACTGTGTGCCCGAAGTGATGGAGCAACTGGGTATTTTAAGTCTGGAGATCCAGCGTATGCCCAAGAAAACCGGCATCGAATTCTTTCACCCGAAAGATGCACCTTATTTAAGTGTGGTAACGCCTTCTTCTCACGACATGAGTACCATACGGGCCTGGTGGGAAGAAGACAGTTTTAAAACAAAGCGATTCTTTAATCTTTTATTGAACCACGAAGGAGAAGCCCCGGAATATTGTGAGCCATGGATCAACAAGGAGATCGTGGTGCAGCACCTGTATTCTCCTGCCATGTGGTGTGTGTTCCAGTTGCAGGACCTGATGGGTATGAATGCCGCCATCCGCCGCGAAGACCCACGGGAAGAACGGATCAACAACCCATCCGAATCGGAACACTACTGGAATTACCGCATGCATATAAACCTGGAAGACCTGTTGAAGAAAACAGCATTCAATGATGAGCTGAAGGGATATGTGCTGGCCAGCGGCAGGTGATCCCTTTATATATTACAGCAGTGAAAAGAGCTTACTCTAAAATATTTCTGTCATGCTGAGGTACGAAGCATCCCTGCAAAACACCAGGTATGAAAGTTAAATACAAAACATTCGATCTTCCTTTCCGCTATCCCTTCCGTATTTCCAAAGGAACCAAAACGCATCAGCCAACCTTTGTGGTGGAGCTTGAGTTCATGGGCATTTGCGGTTACGGCGAAGCGCCGGCCATCAGCTATTACAATATACCCGTAGAAAAAATGGCGGAAGACCTGGAACGAAAAAAACTTTTCGTAGAAAAATTTGCTTTCTCTGATCCCGAACGTTACTGGCATTACCTGCATCATCTTTTTCCGGCAAATCCCTTTTTGGTTTGTGCACTGGATATGGCCGGCTGGGACCTGTATGGAAAACTGAAAAGAAAACAATTGCATGCGTTGTGGAATTTAGATACCAGCAAAGCACCACTTACTGACTACACCATAGGGATCGACAGCATTGATAAGATGCTGGAAAAACTGAAAGAAAAACCATGGCCCATCTATAAAATAAAAGTAGGAGTGGAGAACGATATTGAAATGGTAACCGAACTGCGCAGGCATACCGATGCGGTTCTTCGGGTGGATGCCAATGCAGGCTGGACCCTGGAACAGGCATTGCAAAAAATACCCCTGCTGAAGGAACTTGGAGTAGAACTGGTGGAACAACCACTTGCAAAAGACGACTGGGCAGGGATGAAAGTATTATACGAACAGTCTTCCTTACCATTATATGCCGACGAAGCCTGTGTGTTTGAGAACGACGTGGAGAAATGCTATCAGCATTTTCATGGTATCAATATTAAATTAACCAAGTGCAGTGGTATAACTCCCGCAAGAAGAATGATAGCCAGGGCACGGGAACTTGGTATGAAGGTGATGGTGGGTTGTATGAACGAAAGTTCCGTTGGTACTGCTGCCATTGCACAACTGGCTCCATTGCTTGACCAGGTGGATATGGATGGCCCCTTGTTGCTGGCAGAAGATATTGCAGAAGGAGTAAAAATTGAAAACGGGAAGATCATTTATACCAATGAGCCCGCTCTTCAGCACGAGGTTGCCCTCGAATCCGTCGCAGACCACG
>DAOLIP010000135.1:0-8052 GCA_035328475.1 Ferruginibacter sp. | reverse complement strand
AAGCGAATTTACCGTGGTACTTCCTTTACGAAGATCAGCAGCAGCAACAGAAAATATCACGTACCCGGATATTGTTGATACAAGGCTGCAAAAAATAAATACTGCCGCCGCCGGCAACATGGATATTGATGAAGAGAAACAAAGTAACGAGAAACCACTGATCTTACTGGTGGAAGACAATGCGGATGTAGTGGCCTATACCGCATCCTGCCTGCCCGACTACCGGCTTGCCGTTGGCCAGGATGGAAGAGAAGGTTTTGAAATTGCCTCCGAAATAATTCCCGACCTGATCATTACCGATGTGATGATGCCCTTTGTAGACGGGTTTGAACTGTGCAGCCAGTTGCGAAGGGATGAACATACCAGTCATATTCCCATAATCATGCTTACTGCCAAAGCAGATATGGAAAGTAAAATTGAAGGGCTGGAAAAAGGGGCAGATGCTTATTTAGAAAAACCATTTAACCGGGAAGAGTTATTGATCCGGGTAAAGAAACTGCTCGAGTTAAGAAAGAAACTGCAACAGTATTATCTTAAAAAAGCGGGGCTGAATAATGTTACAGCAACAGAAACCGGTATGCCTGTTGAAGAACCGCTGAGTGAAAATAGAATAGAGGATGAATTTGTAAAAAGAGTAAGGGAAGCGGTGGAAAAAAACATGTCGGATACCGGCTTTTCCGTTGAGCAATTATGCAAAATGGTTTTTATGAGTCATTCTAAACTGCACCGCAAGCTGGATGCATTGACAGGCTGCTCGCCCAATAAATTCATCCGCATCATCCGTTTAAACAGGGCCAAAGAATTAATGAAACAACCCGGCAGCAGTATTGCTTCCATTGCACTGGATTGCGGCTACAACGACCCGGGGTATTTTGCCAGGGTGTTTAAACAGGAGTACGGGGTAACGCCGCAGGACTGGCGAAGCGGCAATATGAACAATTAAAAATTAAGAATTAAAAATGGGAACAGTCTTCTTCATTCTTCATTCTTAATTCTTAATTCTTAATTCTTAATTCCTGATTTATTTCGGCTTATACTCCAGTACCAGCACCGCATTCTCTGTTAAACTGGCACTGCTGTGCAACTCGTACCGTTTGTCGCCGGCCTTTACCACAATGGTTGCTGTATTGGGTGGTATGCTGCCCAGGTTATTGGCGAACAGTACTATTTCGTGTTGTGCTGCCTTTTCATCCAACAGCAGTTGTACCGTGATCGCTTTATCTGTAAGGCGACGGTTACTTACCAGCAATTTGTTGTTATAATATACACTGATGCTGTCGCCGTCTACGGTGCCGTTATCAAATATATCCAGGGTGATGTTTGTTACATTCACAGGTATGCGGCTGAATACAGTATTTTTTCGGGTTGATACAATACTTACACTGTCTTTCTTTACCGGCTGTGTGTTGGTATTGGTGCTTATCTTATACTCCTTTGGTACTTCAGCGCCCATCAGGTTCTTACCAAAATAATCCCAGCGGCGGCGGGTCATATACAATGCATCGGCGCCATATCCATGGCGTGCATTGGGGAATATCACCAGGTCGAAATCCTTATTGGCTTTCTGTAATGCATCTACCACCAGGTAAGTATTGTAAGGAGGCACATTATCATCCATGCCGCCATGCGCCAGCATCAGCTTGCCCCTGAGGTTACCGGCATTTATCTGGTTTGCCTGTTTGGCATAATTGGTAGTGCCATCGGGGCCTTTTGTTTCCAGGCCTATGTAGCGTTCGCCCCAGTCATCTTCATAATTGCGGTTATCGTGGTTACCGCTCTCGGAGATCCCTACTTTGTAAAATTCAGGAAAACTGAACATGGCATCGGCTGTAGCAAAGCCGCCGCCTGAATGGCCCCAAATACCTACTTTATCCAGATCGATATAAGAATGCTTTGCAGCCAGTTCTTTGATACCTGCAATCTGGTCGTTCAGTGTGTTATCCCCCATCTGCCCGTAACAGGCATCGTGAAAAGATTTGGAACGATCCGGGTTACAGCTTCCATCAATGATGATAACAATAAAACCAAGGTCGGCAAGCGCCTGGTGATCGCTGCGTGCAGATGCAAAATTGCGGGTGCCTACTCCCCCGCCCTGAGGGCCGGGATATACATAGTTAACCACCGGATATTTTTTAGCCGGATCAAAATCACGGGGCTTGAACATGAGACCATACAGGTCCCACCTGTTATCGGCTGATCTTACTTTAATGGGTTCAACGGGTTTCCATCCTGTTGCCAGCAATTTGCTGATATCGGTACGCTCCAGTTCGGTGATCAGTTTACCCTTCATATCACGCAGCACAGAAACGGGTGGCACATGGGGCTGGGAATAATTATCAGTAAAGTATTTACCATCGGGCGACAGACTAATATTGTGATTCCCTTCTTCCGGTGTTAACAGTTTCAGGTTACTGCCATCAAACTTAATGCTGTAGAAATGCGCCAGGTAAGGATCACGCCCGGGCTCACGGCCGTTAGCCATAAAGTAGAGTGTGCGGTTTGCTTCATCTACCTGTAACAATTGTGTTACCACCCAGGCACCTTTGGTGATCTGATGTTTGAGTTTGCCGGTGTTTGCATCGTACATATATAAATGTCCCCAGTCATCCCGCTCGCTGTACCAGATGATCTCATTGGTCTTATCCAGGAAACGGTTGTTGATGGTACCCTGCCCGCTTTCGTATTGGGTAGCCACTTTTTCTTCAAACACTTCCTTTACATCGCCGGTAAGTGCATTGGCAATGCGTACTTTTTCAATTTTATGATCACGGCTGGTGGAAACAAACATGAGTTTGCTTCCATCGGCATTCCATTCATTATCATCATACGGACTGCCGGATGCAATATCATCACTGAGCGTTCCCCTTCTGTCGTCGGAGGGTATCTTCAACCGGATCACTTTAGGCACATCCACTTCAATGATCACCCGCTCTATCTGTATTATCTTTTTATCTTCCGGTAACGGGTATTTCCATTGCTCCAGTTCCGGTGCTCCTACTTTTGTTTTAACAAGGTACATATCGCTTACATGACGCTGGTCCTGCTGAAAGGTTGCAATTTTTTTAGAGTCGGGGCTCCAGAGCATGATGGGCCGGTCGCTGTGTGTCCAGCCGGCATTGTCGGTGGCGTAGCCATAATCCTTTATACCATCGGTGGTAAGCTGGGTTTCTTTTTTAGTATCCAGGTCACGTACCCACAGGTTCCAGTCTTTAATGAATGCCGCTTTTTTTCCGTCGGGCGAAAGGCTTTCCATGGCTCCTCCTCTTCTGCGGCCGGTTGCTGCAGCCCCGCCGGTGGCATCGGGCAGGATGGATTTTTTATCGGGACCTGTTTTGCGGCTGCCATCGGCAGGGTTTATCAAAACAAATTCCACTCCGCCGGGCACCGAAACAGAATACCAGAATTTACCATCGGGCAGCCAGTTGGGATTTACATTATAACGGTAAACGAGTTTGCTGGCATTAAAACCCAGGGCCTTTGTAGCCTGGTCGTAATCGGCAACGGTTAAAACTTTTTTATCAGATTGTGCATACGCTGCAACAGCAAAAAAGGCGATCAATGCCTGGATAATGAATATTTTCTTCATGTTTAAAAAGCCCCGGCGTTTATTTATGAACCGGAAAATTAAATTTAGGGAAACTATTTAATATCCGGCCGGGGAATGAGATGAACGGTTAGAGATATTTGAACTAAACAGGAACATAGTACACATAGAACTCTATGTAGTTTCGAAGTGCCTATGGATTCAAATAATTAATTACCCGACAATACCCATTGCACGGCCCGCTCCATCACCCGGTCTTTTTTCTGCTGGATATCACTGAGGGTATTAACCACTTCAATATCGGGTTTGATGCCTGTGAAATCCTTTTCATCGCCGTTGGCCCGAAGGAACATCTTTATGGATGCAGTGGCAACAATATAGGTATGAGGCAGCATAAAAGGGAAAATTTCGCCAAAATCATTAGCTGGTTCAGCGGTTTGTTCACCGATGAGGGTAGCCAGTTGGTAGTCTTTGATGGCATTGGTAAGCATATTGGCGCTGCTGAAGGTTCCGGTACCGATCAGTACGGCTGTTTTGCCGGTATACCGGAGATCATTTTGGGCAGATTCTACCAACCGGGTTGATTTATAAGAGTATAACCTTCCGTTTTTCTTTTCACGGAATGGATCTTCAGCTCCCACCAGGGCTGCATAGGCTTTGGAATGACTGCTGATACGCATCTTCATACCGCTGGCATTGCGGTACCGCTTGCCGCTGATATACCCAATGAGCATATCGCCCAGGCCACTGTCGCCACCGCCGTTCTTACGAAGGTCGATGATCAGGCCTGCAATATTCTTTTCCTTTACCTGCTGAAACGTACTGCGCAGGAAAACATCAAAGGAATCCCGCAGTTTACCATTCATGTTATTGAATTCTATCAGCGCAATGTTATTCCCGGGAAAACTCACCGAGAATGGTTTGTTCGGCACGGACAGTTCGGCAACGATCAGTTTGCTGATGCTGTCTGCCTGCTGGTAGGTATAGCCTTCTGTTATAAATTCAAGCGTTTGCCCGTTTACGGTTGCTTTAATCCGGAACGGGCTTATGATGCCGTCCATATACAATAACTTACGGATATTGTTCTTTACCTGCAATCTCTTCCAGGGTTCCAGTCCGCCGTAGAGCGTTGCATACTTATCATAAAGCTGTTGAACAGGAATGCCGTTTATTTCCGTGATGCGGCTGAATGCCGGTAATTTATTTGCAACGCTGAGGTCACGCTGAACCACCAACGCCCCGTTATCGATATCAAATAACAGGTAAGGAAACCGTACACAGTGATACGCATATAAACTGTCGCTTACCCGGTTGGTGGCGAATCCCAGGTGTCCTTCATCCAATGCACCCACCAGCCGGCTGATGGCAAAGCAGGCTTCAAAATGAGTTACACTGTCGGGCAGTTCGGCAAGAATATTTTCCTGCAGTTGATTCATCTGTTTTTTGCTGATAGCATGATAGGGATTCACATGGCTTTCTTCCATTACTTTCTGCCAGTACAGCATGTCTTCCTTCAGCCACTGTTTTGCAATTTTTGAAGCAGCAAAACCGGGTGGTGGATCTTGCTGGTATAATACTTTTCGCTGCCCCTGTACGCTCATACAAACAAACAAGGAAAATATAGCAGGTAATAGCCGGGATAATAAGGTGCTGGGTGGGAACCAATGCATAGTGATAAATTTTACTTGCCAAATTTCGGTAGTATTCTTTTAACTCAGTCATTCATCGGATGAATGGCTGGGTTATTTTTTTTCACCGCAAAGACATGAAGAAAATGCAATACAAAGTACACTAAGCAATCAAAAAAAACTACTTCTTTGTGTTCTCTGTGCAAATACTTTGTGTCTCCGTGGTAAACCGCATTTACCTGTCAGAGCACCGCCGGTATCAACCGGAACAATAATGCTTTAAGTGAAAATATACGCATACAATTAAATTTTAGAAGTACAAATTTCAACAGAATTTCTGTCCCGTAAAACCCCTTTGCGATGAATTGAGAAAAGAGGGATATGAAATGCGCTTCCCTTTTGGTAACTTGTAGTAGTTGTGATTTGAAGATTTGATGATGTGCTGATCACCGCACCTTCATTTCCAGATCATCAAACCATCATAAGCCCATGTCTGCAACAAGGTCCATAAAAACACATTTGATCCCCGGCACCATCGGCCTGGTGGTATGTGGCGGACAAAGCAGCCGTATGGGTACCGATAAAAGCCTGCTGCTGTATCATGATAAACCGCAACGCTATCACCTGTACGATATGCTGCAGCCCTTTTGCGAAAACGTTTATATTTCCTGCAATAAGGAACAGGCTATGAACATGGAGCCGGGCTATGATCTTTTACCCGACCATCCTTCTTACAGCAATATCGGCCCCATGGCTGCATTGCTCTCTGCATTTAAAGAATTTCCCCAGAAGAACATCCTGTTCATTGGCTGCGATTACCCTTTTTTGAACGTAGTTGACCTCCGCCTGTTTGCCGGATATTGCCATACAGATACAGCAATAAGTTTTTATAACGAAAAGGAGAATATCTACGAACCTTTGCTGGCATGGTATCCTTGTTCCTCAGCCGGGGTTTTAAAGAATATGGAAAAAGCCGGCGAATATTCCCTGCAGCATTTCCTAAAAGCCAGCGGGGCGGTAAAATTTGCCCCCGTCAATAAGCGAAGCATGACCAGCATCGACACCCACGAAGATTTTATCCTCGTGTCTACCCGTTTATTCCACGAGCGCCTGACTTTCTTTTAGTAACTTTAATTGTGCCGAAGCAGGTTGAACATATCAATATACATAAGATCAGCGGCAGCGGGATCAATGAAACAGAAGACAGGGTTGCCGTAGAAGAACCGCTGGAAATTCAACTGGAATACAGTACGGGCAGTGGCCGCATGCTGAAAAATGTGGCCGTTACGATGCGAACGCCGGGAAATGATGAAGAACTGGCCGCCGGCTTTTTATTCACCGAAGGAGTTATAAAGAACAAAGAAGCCATACAGGAAATAAAACGGCCGCATTCTGATGACAACCGCATCCTCATCGTTTTAAAAGAGAATGTGATACCCGTACTGCATAATGCCGCAAGAAATTTTTACACTACGTCCAGCTGCGGCGTATGCGGTAAAGCAAGTATTGATGCCATCAGTACGGTTTCCTCTTTTTCCGGGGCGAAAGACGATCTTCATATCAGTGCATTTGTTCTTTACCATTTGCAGGACGATCTAAAAAAACAACAACAGGTATTTGAAGAAACGGGCGGCATTCATGCCAGTGCTTTATTTGATATGGATGGTAATTTCATCATGCTGCGGGAAGACGTGGGGCGGCACAATGCACTGGATAAGATCATCGGCACTGCCATGATGAATGATCAGTTGCCTTTAACCAATTCTATCTTATTTTTAAGTGGCCGTGCAAGCTTTGAACTCTTACAAAAAGCAACCATGGCGGGGTTAAGGCTAATTGCTGCGGTAGGCGCCCCTTCCAGCTTAGCCGTAGAGATGGCAAAAGAACAGAATATTACCCTGGTTGGATTTTTAAAAAACAACCGGTTTAATATATATTCAGGTGAACATAGAATAAGGACCTCCCCCCAACCCTCTCCTTGAGGAGAGGGAGTAGAGCTCACGAGTAAAAGAAATATAATTTAACTCAATCTGCCAGTTTAGTTATTTACTATTCTAAACCATAAAATGCAGAGGAAGAGAAAATGATGATTTGTACGTTCAAAAGTTAATTAATAAACAAATGCCCGGCCTCCCTCTCTCCTGAGCTTGTCGAAGGGTGGAGAGGGAACGAGGGTGAGGTAAAAACGATGAAACTTCGCATCAAAGCAAACTCACTACGTATACGTCTTACCAAGACGGAAGTGAACAGGATCGCTTCTGAGGATGGTTACCTGGAAGAACAAACTTCTTTCGGCAATACCCATTTCACCTATGCCCTGCAACAGGTTTCTTCCGGCAATGAATTATCCGCATCCTTTGAAGGAAATAAAATAACGATGTTCGTTCCATCAGCCTTAACAAATGGCTGGCCGGAGAATAACGTAGTGGGATTTGAAGCGAATATGCCGTTGGGTGAAAACAAGTCACTCTACCTGTTACTGGAAAAAGATTTTGTGTGCCTCGATCATACCAACGAAGACCAGAGTGATAATTACGAGAACCCGAATAAGGTTTGTTAAGGAAAGGAGTTGAACCACATAGGCACATAGAAAACATAGAATATCTATGTGCCTATGTGCCCTATGTTCTATGTGGTTCAAAAAAAATTAAACAGCATTCTTGTACTTCCCCTTGCTCTTCCGGATATTCACCGCCACCACTTTATACTCCGGGCACATGGCTTCGGAATCAGAAAGATCGGAAGTGATATTGTTCATCATGATCTCCGGGAAATGAAAGGTAGAACTTAATATTCCCGGCTTTACTTCGTCTGTTATTCTTGCCTTTACATCCACCTTTCCCCTCGGCGCGGTGGAGCGGGCGGCGGCGGCGTAAGCTG
>DAOLIP010000134.1:0-8088 GCA_035328475.1 Ferruginibacter sp. | reverse complement strand
AAAATGGATTCACAATTATACTGATAATTGACAATATTAAATCAAAATAGGGTAATTTTTTTTAAGAATTTTATTCACCGATATTTACTATTCAACAATTTAGCTGCCCAATGAGTAAAATAAATAATTTAATAATGCCCTTGCTCATAAGCATGGTTTGGCTGCATGCAAATTCCCAGGAGCTGCAACCCATTTTAGCAGAAAAAGCAACTGAATTACAACCCCGGCTCACCCAATGGCGCAGGCATATTCATCAGAATCCCGAGTTGGGTAACCGGGAGTTTAAGACAGCCGCTTATATAGTTGAACAATTGCAAGGCCTCGGACTTGACATTAAAACAAACGTAGCCAAAACCGGCGTGGTTGCTATATTGAAAGGAGATAAACCAGGACCATGTATTGCGCTGAGAGCCGATATGGACGCACTGCCGGTAAAAGAGAGAGTGGCTATCCCCTTTGCTTCAAAAGACAGCACGGATTACCTGGGCCGGAAAGTGCCTGTGATGCATGCCTGTGGCCACGATGCACACGTGGCCATGCTCATTGGCGCCGCAAGAATCCTGTCTGCCATGAAAAAAGATATCAAAGGCACGGTTAAGTTTATATTTCAACCTTCGGAGGAAGGTCCGCCTGAAGGCGAAGAAGGCGGTGCTGCCCTGATGGTAAAAGAAGGGGTAATGGATAACCCAAAAGTGGATGTCATTTTTGGGATGCACATAGAATCATGGATTCCTGCCGGTGATATACAATATAAGAAAGGCGCATTTATGGCATCAGCCCACCAATTCACGGTGAAAGTAAAGGGGAGGTCATCCCATGGCTCACAACCCTGGCTGGGCGTAGACCCCATTGCCATATCTTCACAGATCATTGAAGGTTTTCAACATATTGTAAGCCGGCAGATGGACCTTACCAGGGCACCCGTGGTGATAACTGTTGCAAAATTCAACAGCGGCGTACGGTTCAATATCATTCCTGAAGAAGCCATGCTGGAAGGAACCCTGCGCACATTAGACAGTAGAATGCTGCAGGATGTGCAGGAAAGAATGAAGTGGACCGCATCCCGGATCGCTGAAGCATCCCATGCAAGCGCTGAAGTGAACTTTATAGAAAAAACCCTGGTTACCTATAATGATCCAGAACTGGTTGAAAAAATGATCCCCTCACTGCAGGCCGCAGCAGGTAAGAATAAAGTACGACCCATGGAATGGGTGACCGGTGCCGAAGACTTCAGTTATTTTGGCACCAAAGCACCCGCCTTCTTTTTTTATTTTGGCGGAATGCCGGCAGGCAATGATCCCAAACTGGCGCCGCCACATCATACGCCTGATTTTATGATCGACGACAGCCAGTTGCATGTAGGTGTAAAAACTTTTTGCCAACTGGTATTCGATTACCCGAAACTGTCGGGGCAATAGTTTTTTCTAATCACATTTTAATAAAGGTTCAGCATTTATACCACTCATCAAATTTTTAAACTGCCGCCGCAGGAAAATATTTTTTTTACGTTAGCATTGCACTCTTTTACTAAAGCAGAAGATTAACCCGGTGTTCAATTATGGAGTGTAAACCAAAAACTGTACCTGTTCTTTTCTTTGTATCTGTCATCGCTGCCTTGTTCTTTACCACTCCTGCTTTTTCGCAAGTGAATATAAAAGGACGGGTTGTTTATGAAAAAGACAATACCCCGGCCGCATACGCCAGTGTGGAACTGCTCCATCAAAAAGACGGGGAACTTACCAACCAGGCTGGTTTTTTTTCACTGCAGCTTTCAAAGCCATCGAAGAACGATACCCTGCAGATATCCATGGTGGGTTACGAAACATTAAAGATCCCTGTTGCAGATGCCCTGCAAAAAAAAGAATTTGTTTTATCACAAAAAACAGGGAACCTGGAGAATGTTACTATCAAAGCATTCAGCAAACACGATGTACAGGGCTCCGGTTCCGAATCGGTTGGCTATTTCCGGAGCTGGAATGCAGAACATACCGGTGGCGAGATCGGGCGCATTTTCAGGCTGCCTTACAAGGAATTTAAAATTGATAAAGTACGGTTTAAAGTAAGTAACATGTGCGACACCTGCCTCATACGCCTGCACATGCGGAAAGTAGTTGACGGCATACCCGATGAAGAGATATTCAGCGATTCCATCAGCACCCGCATTCATAAACTAACGCTGGATGACAAGGTATCCGAGTTTGATATCAGTGCATACGATTTTACATTCAGGCAACGGGAGATCTATGTAAGCCTGGAAGTACTAAGATGCGGAAGCATCAGCAACCAATCCTGCTATTTTTCTTTTGCCGGAACCGAAAAAGGAGAATACATCTTCAAATCAAAAGCAGCAAACGACTGGCAGATAGTAGATGACTATACAATTTATTTGAAGTTGTTTTTGAGGTATTAGAATTGCTATGAGGAAAATATAGCAAAAGCTTAGTTCCCTTTTTCCAATTGATCTGTATACTTCTTGAAGTATTTATTTTCCTCAGTTGAAATTTCATTAAAGCGGGTTAACTCAAATATAAATTCCTGCCTGGGAAAACTCAAACTATATTTTTTCGAATAGAACGGAGAACAAATAATATTAAACTTATACAATTTGTAATTCGCAATTGTATCAAGTTTTTTTGAAAGCGAATAATCTATCCCAACCGCCTGCTTGTTAAAAAAAACATAAATGCTGTCATACCCAAGTTCTTCTTCCTTCTTTTTTGGCACATAAATTTGAGTAATCACATTAGCATCATTGCTTCGGTTAATCAAGTTTAATAATTCAGGATTATAAAAATCCATTGTTGAAAATGCCCGCTGAATTAATACGGAATCAACATTCTCTTTTTTAACTGAACTGCCTGTAGAATCATCTTTGTAATAATCACCAAACCTGCCACCTTTTTTAAACACAAAAACACTATACCTTGTTTCCTCTTTCAACAGTTTTTGATCCTTTTCAAGAGTATAAAAATGCGGCAACCGGTAAAGGGAAAAGTCATTGTTTTGAAATACCTGAATTTTATCATTCAGAATGAACACACTACCATCATCTTTTACTATCGGCATTGTATACTCCAATTGATACTTACCAATTGTATTTTTTTTTGCATTTAGCAGTTGAGAATGGCAACCAGTAAAAGTTATACTGGTTGCCATTAAAATATATCTAAATAATAGTGTTTTAAAAAACATTGATCCCTTATTTTAAATTATTGAGGTCCGCCTGCATATGGATAAACTGAAAAAATTGTAGACGAAGTATAATCTATTTTATACGGAGGGAGTGACAGGAAACTGCAACCGGGTGTATATTTCATAGAAAAATCGAGGGTGTAGTGTGCATTAATATTCCCCATTAAAGTTACAGTACCTGTACCAGCTCCATCTTTTTCCACACCGCCACCAATTGTTATCCCTATAACTGATATATCGCTATGCGTAATTGATTTCCAATGCCACGCATAATTGGTTGCCGGCCCTCTTTCCTGTACTCCTATATCATAGCTTCTCACGAACCATCCTCCCGGCGAAGTAAGGCACTTCCATTTATAAGTATGCGCTCTTTCATCATTTGTTTCGTAAAGTAACGTTTTCCCCTCCGAAATACTAGCTGTCGATGCGCTATTAATAAGGGCATTAAACTGTTGGTTACACAATGCCGCAGGATCACCGCCACCGCTACCGCCACCATTACCCCCTCCCTCACAATACATCACATTGGATGAATACAAGTATTCTTCATATACCAGCACCCCATTAACCCATGTTTGCCAGTACCAGTCAATGGTAATATAGCTGCAGCCTTCAGGCAGAGGCGCTGTATTTTCAACCGGTACCTGGTTTTTGCTTTTTCGCACTACTAAGTTATCATCTTTACCGGTGAGAACTCCTCCTTCATAGTGTTTGGATAAAACCTTATTATTATTAAGGTCGTATTTAATGATGGCCCCTTTAAAATCTTCGGGAACTGTTTTCGAATTAAATAATTCCGGTGTAATAACCAACTCGGGAGGCGGGCTTTGCCCTTTCTTTTCGGTAAGTACAAAATAATAATCACCTCTTTGTACCCTGCCTGCATCATCTGTTTCCGTTACCAGGTATTTACTTACAGGCAATGTACCGGCAACAGAAGTAAAACTTACCGGTGTGATACTTGTCCTTGTTCCCGGGAATTCCTTTGTTTCATGCCACAGTATTTTTTGCGGCACTTCAATCAGTTTTTGATCCATTAAAAAATTCTGATGCCCGGCAGAAGTGGTTTGTGACTCCAGCCATGATTTGGCATTACGGGAAGCAGCGCTGATTAGAGCCCCGTTTTCTTTTTGCAGTTCCTGCTTTTTACATGCTGCAAACAGAATAACAAGAGATAGGATAACTATCCGGTTTGATCTCGTTTTCATAATGTTCAGTTTAAATTAAAAAATCAATTACTGAACAAAGGATGAAATAATAGTATAGACTTAAGAGAGGTTTACTACAGATTTCTCCGCTTTTTTCCGGAGTTTCTTTTGGTGTTTTTAATCTCCCCGGAAAATATAAAATAGATCAATGCGCAAAATCAACCTCAAAATTCCCTTTTATTCTTTCTATGGAAGGATTGAAATATCCAAACTTCAATTGCGGGAATTCTTCCCGGATCAGTTCCATCATCTGCTTAACGCCCATGCACTCCCCTGTTTCGGTTACACCGATCTTTCCGAGATACCAATCGGGATCGATATTGAAATTGCGCCATTGGATCATGCACAGGTCGGTTTCTTTTATCAGCTTTCGTAATGCTTCATATTCTTCAATACTGTCCGTCATACCGGGAAATACAAAATAGTTGATGCTTGTCCAGCCGCCATAACTACGCATTACTTTCAGGCTTTCCACCAGGTCATCAAACGTATAATTGTTGGGACGGTAATAGGGCGTATAGATCTTTTCTCTTGCCGAGTTGGTACTTACCCGAATGCTGTTCAACCCCACTTCACATAATTCCTTCACGGCATCGGGCCGGCTGCCGTTTGTATTGATATTGATGCTTCCCTTTTTTGTATGTTTTCTTATTTCAATGATGGCCTCCCTGATCGTTTCCCACATCAGTATCGGCTCTCCTTCACAACCCTGCCCGAAACTGATGATGGGATAAGGCGCTGTTTCCAGGTGCGGAACCGTAAACTCAACGATCTCTTCTGCCGAAGGTTTAAACGTTAAACGATCCTGTGTACTGAAGATGGTCTCTTCTTCGGGTTGAAAAGAAATACAACCGATACAGTTTGCATTGCAGGCCGGCGAAACGGGCACCGGGCACTCCCACCTTCCGATCGCTAAATTTCTTGCAGCCGGACAGGTATATGTCATGCAGCAGTTCTCCATCAAATGCTTTACCAGGCGGTTGTGCGGGTATGCATTCAATAAATGTTTGGTTCCTGTCTCGATCAATTCATCCACATACCCTTCTGCTTCCTGCCGTATATCCTGTTCAATACGAACGGCAGGCACATAGATCTTTTCATTGTGCCAGCCCGCAGCCGTATAACAAAACAACGGAAGCGTGGGTGCATCCTTTTCTGTTTCGTATGCAGCCATGTACAAGCCGGTATGTGCAGGCGGAATAAATGCGGCTACGGCCCAGCCCTTTTCGCAAAGCCGCATCTCCCCTGTTTTTACATCAATACCAATTCCTTTACGGCCGGGCAGTTCATACAAATTTCCACCGGTGGGCAATTCGATCCATTCATCTGCCGGAACAGGCAATGCATCCCAGCCGCTGCGGCCGGTGACGTAAAGAGAAGTGTCTTCAAAAATATTCCCTTCGCCGTCTGAGTATAATATATAGGGGCTTTGATTGAGCATCTGTATGCAAGTTAATTTTTGTTTGGCAGATACTGCCTGCAGAAAAGATTGAACTGTTTTTCATCAACCAGTTCGTTTTCCTTTGACAGTTCGGCCTGTATCATTTTATTGGATAAAAGATCAATGGTGAGCAATCCGTCTTTCAACACCAGGTTATCTAAATTTTCCCAGGCATAGGTTGTTCTGTTGAAGATCCTTTTCACCACGATCCCTTCTTCAGAGATAAACACGATCGTTTTCTTTTTCCGTACAGTCATTACCAATATAAACAACAACCCAATGATTATGGCAGCCGGTAAGCCCGCATTTCTTTCCCAGAAAACAAAACACAATAATGCCAGCGAAATACCAAGTGCATCCATCCAGGTTTTTTGTTTGCGGAAGAAATAATACAGCAGGCCGGAAACGGAAAGGAGTATAAAGAAAGCGAATAGCTCTGCCCGGGTTTGTGTTGCTGTACCATTCATTTCAATAATACCCACCGCTGCCAAATGAAAGAAAATAAGAAACCAGGTAAACAGCCGGTAAGCCTTTTGTGTATTATCCTGTAAAATAAAGCTGTACTGCATCAGGCAGGATTTGAAGCGATCATCAGGTTGCACAGCCTGAATAAACACCTTGCTCCCACATTCTCATCCCACTCATCCTGGCTAACGCCTACCTCGTTCAGATCGAAGCCAACCAGTCTGCGGCCGCTTTGAATCATCTTTTTAAAAAGGTAAAAAACCTGTTCTGTTTCAAAACCGCCCTGCACGGGTGTGCCGGTATGCGGGCAAAGTTTCGGATCCAGTCCATCTATATCAAAACTGATGAACACTTTTTCGGGAAGATGGCTGATGATCTCGTTCACGATCTGCTGCCAGTTCTGTCCTTCATACTGGCGTTCTTTTATATCCTTGTCGAAATACGTAATTACCCGGTTGCTGTTTGCGGCAATATAATCGGCTTCTTCATCGCAGTAATCACGTATGCCCACCTGCACCAGTTTTTTCAACTGCGGAATTTCTTCCAGCGCATTGTACATAATGGAAGCGTGTGAATATTTAAACCCTTCGTATCCGTTTCTGAGATCACAGTGTGCATCGATCTGCAGGATACCAAAATCGCCGTGCTTTTCTGCAATGGCCTTAAAGTAACCCAATGGCGTGCTGTGGTCTCCGCCAAGCAGCCCTACCAGTTTTCCTTTATCGAGCAAACTCTTCGTTTGTTCAAATACCCAGCTGTTCAGGAACAGGCTTCCTTCATTGATCTCTTTCTGCGATTTGCACATGAATTTGTTAACAGCCACTTCTTCGCCCTGTGCTATGTAATTAATATACAGTTCAGCTTCCTTGCGCAGGTAATCGCTTTTCATCAGCACTTTCTTATCGCATGGCCGCATATAGAAACCCTGCTTCCATCCGTCCTTTACTTCGGCATCGTAGAGGTCAACCTGCAGACTGGACTTAAAAATATGTTCAGGTGCTCTTGCCGTACCGCCATTGTAACTAACCGTTACCTCCCAGGGTACGGGAACAATAACCAGCCTTGCATCCTCTTCTGAAAAGGGTAAACCAAAAATGTTGTTGTTGGGATTGCCAACCGAGTTGGGATCAAAATTCGAAAGATCAGTCATCACTGTTATTTATTTGTAACCGCTCTGCCCATTGTTGCCAGGGCAAAAACGCTGCAAAGATAAGCGACTGCCCCACAAAGGGGATACTCAATAACAATAAATTTACCAGTTGGAAAATAACCAGCACTGCCAGCAGCCATTTGTCGAACTTTTTAGTGAAGAAGCCCAATACCGGCAACAGATCAATAAAGATTGATACCCGGTAATACCAGGGCAGGAATTCGGGTACCTGCATCAGGCAGTTGGTTGCCTGCAAATGCGGCGTAGTTTCAATGAACATGAACCATGCTGCATTCTCTTTCAACAGGATATGTGTCAACTGATGGATATCCCCGGCAATTGCATAATAAATTTTATATACCCCGATCGATACATATAATATACATACCCCATAACGGAACAGGTTCCAGAACAGGTCAAATCTTTTGTCTTTTAATGCCAGGAAAGGAAGAGGCGCCAGCAGGTAACCGACCTGTGCATACTGATCGCCGGGAATAGAACAATAAGCCATATATAATATCCATACCCCGGCAATGCTGATCCAGGTGAACAACTCTCTCACGCTTGTTTCTGAGGCGGAAATCCAGCCCTACACAAAGAAGGAGGGCCGCTCCGACTGCTCGACGAAAGAC
>DAOLIP010000133.1:0-8235 GCA_035328475.1 Ferruginibacter sp. | reverse complement strand
GACTTTTACATCAATGCCGGCGTGCAGGTAGAGCATACCGAAACCAATTTTGATATTAAGAACAGCAGCAACCGTTACGCCAATAATTACTGGAGCGCCCTGCCTTTTGGTACCCTCATGAAGAAATGGAAGAATGATGTGAGCGTTACGTTCGCTTATAAAAGAACCATCCAGCGGCCGAGGCTGAATGAACTGAACCCCGGCACCGACTATGCCGATCCGTATAATACCCGGTCGGGCAATCCGTACCTGCAGCCGTATTTTGCCGATAACTTCGACCTCATCATAGGCAAGTGGAACAAGAAGTATAATATCAACCTTTCTGTTGGTTATAATGCTTTGCAGAATATTTACAGCTCCATCCGAACCCTGCTGCCCGATGGAAAGACCTTTACTACCTGGCAGAACATCAGCGGCAGAAAGGAGTATGAAGCCAGCGCCTGGGGTGGTTATACCATCAGCAAAAAGGCAAAGGCCAACCTTAGCTTTGGCTATACCTATAATGTGTACAGTGCGTACGACAGAACCGTTCGGTATTTTCGCAACGGGGGCTCTTTCTATTCTACACTTAACGGCAGTTACCTTTTCACTGATCTTATTAATGCCAATGCAAGTTTTACCTTCAACCGTTTTGCCAACCCGCAGGGTACGGTACGCAATACGCTGAGCATGAACGTGGGTATTCAGAAGAAATTCTTTAAAAAACAATTTGTGGTTACGGTGAATATCATCGATCCCTTCCGCCAGCAGCAGAATAAGAATTTTACCTATGGAAGTAATTTCAGCCTGGAAAGTTTCAGCACAACGAATACAAGAAATTACCGCATAGCCCTGAGTTATATCTTCAAGAAGAATCCTAAGAAAGCATCCGGCAAAGAAGCGTTGCTGAAAAAACTTCAGAAGAAGTAAAGATATCTTACCTGTTTTCCTGAAATAATTTTGATGAACTCCTGTGTTCTGTCATGCTGAGGTACGAAGTATCTCATACAATATAAGAGATCATGCTTTGCTGAGATGCTTCGTACCTCCGCATGACAAGAGCCTGATGATTTTAAGAGTAATTATAATTTTCAGACAAATGCAACCCGTTTTGCCAGCCAGCTTTCTTTCACCGGTATCAACCATCTCTCCAGCAATTCTTTTTTGGTAAGCACCGTATTGTTGAAGTACAGGGTATCGGCATTGATGAAATTATTCTCAACCGCATACTCAAGCTGGTTGAGGGGGAGGAGTTGAATTTTATCTTTAACTACGAAGGCCAGGTTCTGCCGCTCGAACATTTGTACATTGAATTTCTGTTCGATCGATTTGATGAGCCGAACCGAACTGTCGGTGCTGCAGCCGCTCACCCCGGTAGCTGTTTCATCGGCCATGAGGATGATGAACTGGCCAAAGAGAAGGTTGGCATATCCTTTTACGGGGTCGCCATGACTGTTCCAGCTTTTTACAAAATCATTCAGCATGTCTTCCATCTGCAGTGCCTCGCTGATGAAGAAGAGCCGGCTGCTTTGATAGATCCACACCCGGGAGTTGTCATTGAAATCGGCAGGTATATGCGGTTGAAAATCGAGGTTCATTTAATTCTTGATTTTTAATTCTTAATTCTTCATTGACGCAGCCACCAGTTCTGCAATATCCAACACCTGCACTTCTTCTTCTTTATTATTGTTCTTTACGCCATCGGTCATCATGGTATTGCAAAAGGGGCAGGCAGCGGCTATAACAGTTGCTCCTGTCTCCAGTGCTTCATTGGTGCGTTCGAAGTTTATACGGGTGCTTCCTTTCTCTTCTTCCTTGAACATCTGGGCACCGCCGGCGCCGCAGCAAAGACCATTGCTTTTGCAGCGTTTCATTTCCATCAGGGAGGCATCCAATGCTTCCAGCACTTTACGGGGCGCTTCATAAATATCGTTGGCACGGCCCAGGTAACAACTGTCGTGGTAGGTGATCTTTTTGCCTTTGTAGGTTCCGCCTTCGGTCATTTTTATTTTTCCTTCATCGATCAGTTGCTGCAAGAATGTGGCGTGATGGATCACTTCATAATTTCCGCCCAGTTCGGGGTATTCATTTTTGAGTGTATTAAAGCAATGCGGGCAGGCGGTTACGATCTTCTTAATGCCATAGCCATTCAGTACCTGTATGTTCTGGTAGGCCATCATCTGGAACATGAATTCGTTGCCGGCACGACGGGCCGGGTCGCCGGTACACATTTCTTCTTTACCCAGGATGGCGTAGTTGATGCCTACTTTATCCAGAATGGTCACAAATGCCCTGGTGATCTTTTGAGCCCGTTGGTCGAAACTTCCGGCGCAACCCACCCAGAATAATACGTCGGGGTTATCACCCTTTGCCATCAGTTCGGCCATTGTTGGAACATGCATAGATGCGAATTTGATGAATATTGCAATTTACTGCTTCTGCAAAAGTAAATGATTCTTTGTTTGAACCACATAGGAACATAGGCACATGGTTTTCTTTGTTTTCTCTTTGTCTATGTGGTTCAATGGTATTAAATGAAACGTAGCTCCACCATTTTAAATACCTTCGCAGCTGTGAAAAATGTCCTTCAGCGAATAACAAACTGGGAAGCCTGGCCTTTCAAACTGCTGTATGCACCCATTGCACCCGTGTGGGGCTGGTACATGCTTAAATCGGGCTCGGTTTGGTTCTTTACACCCAGCAATCCTAAAATAACCTTTGGCGGTATGGATGGTGAGCCAAAAAAAGAAATGTACGACCTGCTGCCGAAAGAATTATATCCAGCCACATTCAATGTATTGCCCGGGCGCAACTTTTCGCTGGTAAATGAATCATTATGGCTGAGCGGCATCCAGTATCCCTTTATTGTAAAACCCGAAGTAGGGTGCCAGGGCATTTTATTCCGTAAGATAGATACGCAGGAAGAATTCATCAACTATCATTTAAAAATGCCGGTTGAATATATTGTACAGGCACTGGTGAGTTACCCGATGGAAGTAAGTGTGTTCTATATCCGGCATCCGCTGGAAAAAAAAGGAAGGGTTACGGGTTTCCTGCATAAGATACCCCTGCAGGTAACCGGTAATGGAAAAGACACATTGGAAGAACTGGTAAAACAACATCCCAAAGGACAGAAGCGGGTGGGAGAGATGCAAAGCAAGCATAAAGACCGGTGGGATGATATTATTCCTGCCGGCGAAAAATATATGCTGAGTTATGCAGCCAATCATAACCGGGGCGCCCATTTCATAGACCTGAAGGACCATATTGACGACAGGCTGGTGAGTATCTTTGATGAGATCAGCCTGCGCATAGATGACTTTTTCTACGGCCGCTACGATATCATGTGTACGAATGTAGAAGACCTCAAGAACGGGAAGAACTTTACCATACTTGAATACAACGGCTGCGGCGCCGAGCCCAATCATTTTTACGACACGGGCTATACCTTAACCGGCGCTTACAAAGAGATATTAAAACACTGGAAAGCCCTGTACGAAATATGCAAACACAACCGCCGTCGGGGAATAAAACCCTGGCCTTTTGTAAAGGGAATAAAATTCCTGGGAGAAATTAAAGAGCATTTCAGCCTGATCAGGGAAGTGGATACAAAGATGAAGTAGGCAGTTGACTGCTCAGTAAATGGTAAATGCGGCGTAGTTGCCGTGATGGGTTATGGAAACGGGGATGCGTTGTTGGTTCTGACTGCAATATAAAAAAGGAATTCCGTTCTGGTCTTTGATGATGGTTATCTGCTCTTTTTCTTTTCCGAAAAACAACGAGTAAACCGAGATCATCCGTTTATAAATAAACTGCTGTTGTTTACCCAGGTTAGTTCCTGCGATACGGAAACAATCATTTACAAATCCGGCCTCACCAGGCTTGTGTTGTTTTGCAATACTGTAAATATATTTTTTACCGGTGCAGGTGGTAGTGTAATAGGTTGTATGGTTGATCTTCACTCTTCCAGTGGTGCCGCTTATTACGGTACAATGGATTTTTAACGGGGCAAAGAATCTTCCCCCATGTTGCCGGGTGTAGATCTTATAGGCGCTTTCTTTCATGCTCCAGAGCCTCCATACCATTTCTTCGGGCGAGGATGCTTCACGAATGTACTGTTGCTCGGGCAGCGTGAATATTTTTTCCAGGAATCCCTTTCGCCTCCACTTGCTTTCGGCCGCGGCTGCAGCCATGTCTACTATGTCGTTGCCGGTCATTTTTCGCTGAGTTTGGCGGTGATTATTTCCATAGCAGCTTTTACGGTGAGCATTTTTTCCATCGATTCGTTGTCGATGATGATGTCGAAGGCTGTTTCAATATCCAGGATCACATCCACCAGGTTGGCCGAATTGATTTTAAGGTCTTTCAGAAAATCAGAATTTTCGTTGATGTGCTGAAAGGCTTCCTGGTCCTTTACATAGGGCTTCACAATTTCTTTCAGCGATGCTATTAATTCTTCGTTGGTCATCCCTTGTATTTTTTAAAAATAATGCAACTGTTCACATCGCCAAATCCAAAACTGGCTTTGGCAATCACCTGCAATTTATCTGTTTCTATAAGTTTATGCGGTATTTTTTCTGTGCCGATCAGGGCAGCGATCTCCGGGTGAACGTCGTCACAATTAAGCGAAGGGAAAATGAAATCTTTTTTTAATCCCAGTACCGCTGCCACACATTCAATGGCGCCGGCAGCGCCCAGGCAATGTCCTGTCATGGATTTTAATGAATGTATGTACGGGAAATCATTTCCTTTCCTGTTCAATGCCTCCGACCAGTTCTTTATTTCCGTAGCGTCTTTGGCAGTAGCTGTTAAATGACCGTTTATAAGATCGATCTCATTCGCATGGATGCCTGCGTCTTCCACTGCTTCTTTGATGCAACGTTGTACGGCTGCTGAATTGGGAGCGGTCATGGTACCATCGCCTCTTTGTCCGCCGGAATTAACAGCACCTCCCAATATCTCCCCATAGATTTTTGCGCCTCTTTCTATTGCACTTTCTACTGATTCTAATACCAATGCACCTGCTCCGCTTCCCGGTACAAAACCACTGGCCGTTGCACTCATTGGCCGGGATGCTTCTTCGGGTGAGCTGTTGTTTTTATATGTGGTTACTTTCAATGCATCAAAGCCACCCCATATATACGGACCGTGGTCGCTGCATCCTCCCGCCAACATCCGTTTTGCTTTGCCGGACCGTATGCGATCAAATGACATTAGTATGGCATCGGTGCCGGTGCAGCAGGCAGAGGAGTTGGTGGTAACTAAATTTCCAAAGCCAATGATCCCGTTCAGGTAAGCAGAAATACCGCTTGCCATGATCTGCAAAACGGTGGTGCTCCCGAGTTTTTTTACATTACCGGCATCTACATGATAAATGGCTTCCCTGTATTTCTCCACGCCGGATGTTCCGGTACCGAATACGGCACCGCTGTTCCAATCCGGGTTATCGGGGCCATTCATGGGTAAGCCGGCATCATTCCATGCATCTATGCCAGCGATGCAACCGTACATAATTCCGGAGCTGTTAAAATTCCTGAGTTGAAGCGGAGATAAGTACTGTGCTTTCAATTCTTCACTCACCGGAGGAATGCCGCCAAGGCAGCAGGAGAAATGCAGCTCTTCCAGTTCTTTATAAAAGCGAATGCCGGATACGCCGTTCTTTATGGCATCGGTAAAAGCAGCGATACCCACGCCGTTTGGAGCGGCTACTCCCATGCCTGTTATAACAACCCGGTGGTTCACTTGCTGTATTTTATGATGCCGGAAATAGAGCCTTTGCAAACGATCTTATCTGCACTGTTCCTCATTTCCACTTCGCAATGGAGTTTACTGAAACGAAAATATTTTTTCTGGGAGGTAACGGTTACTTTTTCGCCCGGGAAAACGGGAGCCAGAAAATCCACTTCAACAGAGGTAAACGCAATTTCCGGCATTGCTGATGCGGCTATCTTATCCTTCATTAAATAGATACCCAGGCAAACCACACCTATCTGCGCCATTGTTTCTGTAAGAATGACTCCCGGAGTAATGGGGAAATCTTTAAAATGGCCCTGGTAAAAATATTCATTGGGCTTATACGTATAACTTCCTTTTGCCCCATCCTCTGTTATTTCGTGCAATTCATCAGCAAATAAGAAGGGAGATGAATAGGGCAGAAGCTTTAATATTTCTTTCGTTGTCATTGTTTAACTTATATGTTCTCCGCCATCGGCAATAATGATGCTTCCGTTTATCCAGGCCGCTTCGTCCTTACATAAAAGGTAAACAACATTTGCCACATCATCGGGCGTTGTTAACCGTTTAAACGGATTCCGGTTCATGGCATGTTCTTTTATCTGTTCATGGCCCGGTATCATGCGGAACGATTCGGTATCGGTAACACCGGCCTGTACACAATTGGCTTTAATGCCGTGCGGTGCAAATTCCAGGGCAATATTTCTTGTAATGGCTTCCAGGGCTGCTTTGGCAGCAGATACAGCGGCATAATTTTTTACGGCCCTGGTATTTCCCTCGCTGGTAAAACCGATCACCCTTGCATCTGCAGCAAATAATTTTTTTTCAAATACAAGTTTGGTCCAGTCGTATAAACTGATGGCCATCGATTCCAGTGTTAAATGAAAATCATCATTTTTTAATGATGCCTGTTCATTGCCGGCCATGGGTTTTAAATTTCCTTTTGCAATGCTGTGGATAAGGACCCTGATCGTTCCCTGCTCGCCCAGTTTTCCTTTTATCTTTTCAATAAGTACAGCCCGCTTTTCAATATGCATGGCATCTTCGTTGAACGATAAAAATTCAGCACCCGTTGCTTTTATTTCTGCAAAGCCCTGTTCAACGGCCGGCAGGCTCACTTTGCTGTTGCGGTGAACAATGATGATGTTGCAGCCATGCTGCGCCAGTTTCCTGGCACTGGCCAATCCCAGCCCGGAAGAGCCTCCGAGGATAAGCGCCCAGTAATTTTTATTTTCAAATTCTTTTACCATTTCAATAAAATACTTTGTGCAGAAAAGCCCGGGCCAAAGCTAAGCATAAGGCCTTTATCTCCGGCTGGAATATTGCGGTCTAAAAATCTTTCCAGCACATATAGTACAGTAGCGCTCGACATATTTCCATATTGCTTCAGTACCTCCCTGGTGTCATCAATATTTTTTCCAAGAGAGCCGAATAATTCATCCACGGTCTGTAATATCTTTCTTCCGCCGGGGTGAAAGATAAAATGATCCACCTCGTTGATGTTGGTATTGTTTCTTTCCAGGAACGGGTGAACGATCTTTGGAAAATGTGCTGCAATGGTTTCCGGCACGGTCTCATCCAGTATCATCTGCAGGCCGGTATTGGTGAGTTTGAAACCCATCATATAGGTTGCGTCAAAAAAATGATACATCTCTTCTGCAATGATCTCCGGTCCATCGTCTTCCGGGCAGGAGGATAATAATACGGCAGCAGCGCCATCGCCAAAGATGGCAGCGCTTACAATATTAGCCATCGAAAAGTCATCTAACTGGAATGTTGCCGTGGGCGATTCAACCGCTACCACGGCTGCTCTTTTACCCGGATTGGCCTTTAAAAAATTTGTTGCATAGATGATGCCTGAAACGCCGGCTGCACAACCCATCTCGGTAACCGGCAACCGAACAATGTGCTGTTTCATCTTTAAACTGTTCACCAGGTATGCATCTGCTGAGGGGATCATGATACCGGTACAGCTTACCGTTACCAGGTAATCAATAGCAGATGCCTGCCAGTTTGCTTTGTTCAACGCATTTTGTAACGACTGCTCAGCCAGCTTTGTGCATTCACGTATGTAGATGTCGTTCTTTTCTTCAAAGGAGGAGTTATTGAAAACTTCTTCGGGGCTCATGATGGAATATCGTTTGTGAACACCGGCATTACCAAAGATCTTCATCACTTTTCGTATGAACCGTTCGTCCTGGCCCTGCAGCCATGCTTCTATAAAAGGCAGTATTTCTGTAGTGGGCCGGGAGTAAGCAGGTAATTGTTTCGCTACGGTTTTAATTTTTACGCTCATATCTTTTTTATTATCCACTGATACCTGAAAGCCCACTTCCACCGGATTGAACCCGCTGTATCCTGTAGTTTTTTATCCAGGGTTAATAATTCCTTTTTTTTAAATCCACGCAGTACAGAGATGGCGCCGTCTTTTCTTACCATCGGGTTTGAAATGAAGAGGCTCATCAGCCTGAACAGGTAATAGGCTGTTCTGCTCCGGTGCAGGTCGTTGATGACTATGCCGGT
>DAOLIP010000132.1:0-8254 GCA_035328475.1 Ferruginibacter sp. | reverse complement strand
ATTCAACCTGAGCGTCGAAAGCGGCTCGGTGGAATGGGACGTGATCGCCGCGCACGAACTGTTGGAAGAAAAACCGGGTACCTTATTATACAAGCTCCTCAACGGGCTCAAGCTACGCCTCCATACCGGGGAAACCGATATGGAAAAAAGGCTTTTCCTCACCGGCTCCAGCCCTGAATTCAGTGAAGCCTTTATTTCCCGATACCCCAAACTGGATTTCAGCAAGTCGGCCGGGGCAGATGACGAGGCCATTTTTACCCAGGCCGGACTCGCTTATATACCTGCCTGCCTGCGGGAAATGCCTTATATAATTGACCGGGCCAAAAAGGGGCCCTTACCCCAACTGATACAACCACCGGATATCAGGGGCATCATCCACAGTCATAGCAACTGGAGCGACGGAAGCAATACCCTGGAAGAAATGGCCAAAGCCGCCCGGGAACAGGGATTGGAATACCTGGTGATCAGCGACCACAGCAAGAGCGCTTTTTATGCCAACGGACTTACCGAAGAACGGATAAAAGCCCAGCACCAGCTGGTGGATGAGCTGAACAGCAAGCTGAAAGGCTTTAAGATATTCAAGAGCATTGAAAGCGATATACTGTATGATGGCAACCTGGACTATAGTAATAATATCCTTTCCAGCTTCGACCTGGTGATCGCTTCGGTACACAGCATTTTAAAAATGTCGGAAGAAAAAGCCATGCAACGGCTCATCACCGCTATTGAAAATCCGTACACAACCATACTCGGACACATGACCGGCAGGTTATTGCTCAGCCGAAAAGGGTATCCCGTGGATCATAAAAAAATTGTGGATGCCTGCGCCGCCAATAATGTAGTGATAGAACTGAATGCCCACCCCCGCCGCCTCGATATCGACTGGCGGCATATTGATTATGCCCTTGAAAAAGGCGTGATGATCTCCATCGACCCCGATGCACATGAGATAGAAGGATACCACGATACCCGCTATGGCGTACTGGCTGCACAAAAGGCCATGGTCACCAAAGAGCAGAACCTGAGCAGCATGGGATTGAAAGACTTTGAAAACTTTGTGCAGAAGAGAAAGGCGGTAAAAGGAATATAAAAAATTGAACCACATAGACACATAGGCCACATAGTTGTTCTATGTGTTCTTCTATGTGTCCTATGTCCTATGTGGTTCTACCCCCATTGCAAATCCAATTTTAAAAACTTATTTTTCTAAAAACTCCTGTTTATGATACCTGACCTGCCTATGTACCTGAACATCCTTTTCATCGCCACTACCCTGTTGAGCATTTTTATTTTCTATAAGGCTGCAAACAATTCCCATACAACCCTTGCAATCATTTTTGCCTGGGCATTGGTACAAGCCGTTGTGGCCTTCAGTGGATTTTATACAGTAACCGATACCTTTCCGCCGCGGTTTGCGCTGCTGGCAGGCCCGGCAGTTGCGTTTATCATCCTGCTGTTCCTGCTGCCTGCAGGAAGAAGATGGCTCGATGGCCTGCACCTGAAAACCCTCACGCTTCTGCACATTGTACGCATACCGGTTGAGTTAACGCTTTATTGGCTGTTCTTCCAAAAAGCCATCCCGGAGATCATGACCTTTGCCGGCAGGAATTTTGATATCATCGCCGGCATAACCGCCCCGCTTATTTATTACATCGGCTTTGCAAATAACCAGCCCCGTAAAACCATACTCATTACCTGGAACCTGCTCTGCCTGGGTTTACTGTTCAATATCGTTATCACGGCGGTATTATCTGCGCCATCTTCCTTTCAGCGGTTTGGTCTTGACCAGCCCAATATTGCCATCCTGTATTTTCCCTTTGTATGGCTGCCTGCGGTGGTGGTGCCGTTGGTATTGCTGGCGCACCTGGCCAGTTTGAGAAAGTTGATGAAGGGAAAATAAGGTCCGTAAACTGTATTTACGCTTTGAATAGTTAACAGCGTTCTTTAGTAAGTTCCTATACACAACTCAAAAAATAAACCCATGCCTTCAATTAAACAAATTGCAGAAGATTTTTCAAATGGAAAATTTGAATCTGCTTACGACAACTTATCTGAAAATGTGGAGTGGCATGTTTTCGGCGAAAGAATACTAACAGGCAAAAAAGCAGTTATTGAAAACTGCGAACAGACCGCCGGTTATTTTAAAACCGTAACCACCAACTTTAAAACCCATAATATCATTGAGGGAATTAACCGGGTGGCCATCAACGGAAGAGCAGCATTCATCCGGAACGGGAAGACACTGTCAGTAGTAAATGCCTGCGATGTATATGAATTTAACAACGAAGGGAATCTTATAAAGATCTGCTCCTATTGCATCCCGGAAAAACTTACTGGCTGAGACCAGGGTATTTTTTCAGGCACAGATACGCCAATATACAAATCCATTGCCGCATATCTGCGCCAGTTCAATTACTTTTCATTTGCTAAGGGTAATTCCACAAAGAACGTAGTGCCCTCTCCTGTTTTTGTTTCAAACCAGATACGGCCATGGGCCTGCTCTACAATACCCTTGCTCATGGCCAGTCCAAGCCCGGTACCGGATGTTTTGGTAGTGAAGTTGGGGGTGAATATTTTTGACCGCATCTCTTCGGGTATACCGTAGCCATTGTCTTTTATTTTTATCAGCACTTTGCCATCGTTGCGTTCTTCCTCCATGCTTATCTCCACATTGCGTTCTTCAGGTACCGCCTGTATGGCATTCTGGATAAGGTTGGTGAAAAGACGGTTGATCTGTGTGCGGTCGGCATTGATATAAATGGGTTCGGGTAATGGCTTCCAGTGCAACTGCACCCGGCTGTGGATGGAATGCAGTTGTGTGACCATCCTGATCACATCATTCATATCAAACACTTCATTATGCGGGTTACCGATATTGGCAAACTGGCTGAACTCTCCGGCAATATGGTTTAGGTGATCGATCTGCTCTACCAGGGTTTGCGCTACATTGGCCGTCAGTTCCTTTACATTGTCTGAATTATTATTGATGGATTTCTGCAGGTACTGCAAACTCAGTTTCATCGGCGTCAACGGGTTCTTGATCTCATGCGCCACCTGCCGGGCCATCTCACGCCAGGCTCCTTCCCGTTCACTCTTGGCAAGGGCTACAGCGCTTTCGTCTAATTTGCCTACCATCTTATTGTATTCCTTTACCAGTTCACCGATCTCGTCATCCCGTTTCCAGGCAATGGCTTCATTCATCTGGCCAAGACTTACCGCTTTCATCTTTTTACTGATGAACGAGAAGGAACGGGTGATGCGGTTGGTAATTAACAGCGCCACAATGCCGGCGATCAAAAAGATAAAGGCATTGAGGTTGATGATGGTGACCAGGAAGTTGGCGATCTCTTCCTGCAGTTTACTTTCGGAAGTGAAGTAAGGAATATTGAGATAGGCATATTCTCTTCCGCTGCCGTCAATTACCGGCACATAATTGCTTACGAAATTCAGTTTACCGATCTTCTCTTCTTTAAAGTACTGAACTTCCTTTTGTTTATTGAGGTGATAAAAGGCCAGGGGGTCCATCCGGGTGCTGATGATGCCCTTACTGTAAGGCAGCGGCAGCGAAGACACTTTCAGGTTACCATCCAGGTCGTACAGGTTTACATCCACGGCGTGTATCTCCGATATCTTATCGATGATCTTTTCCAGTTTTTCCCGGTAGGCTTCGTCGTATACTTTAACCACATCGTCAAATATGGCCAGGTCGGTCAATGAAATGCGTACTTCATTTTCCATCACATGAATAACCCGGCTTAGTTTTTCCCGGTTGGTGTTCTGGTACCGGCTGATGAAGAATAAAATAGTGGCCACCCCGATGATGACGAACGAAACGGCACTGATAAAGATCACCGTGCCGTAGATCTGGTTGCGGATACTCAGTTGCCAGTAGTTGCGGAAACGCAGGCGGCTGAACCTGGTGCGGATAAGCACATTCAGCAGCGAGAACAATCCGGTTACCAGTAAGAAAGCGCAGAATAAATACGAGAACAGCGTGATGGATTCGATGAAGAAATTATTCTCCTTGGCAATGATCACCACTTTTTGTGCCCCTGCCCGGTACCAGAGCTCATCGTACCCGCTTTTTTGAATGCTGGTAAACTCATCTTTTGGAACCTGTGCCGGGGTGAGTTTTGTGGAGAATGCATAATCATTATGGCTGCTCACCAGTTGCAGGTTATTGTACACGGCAAACGCATACACCCGAGAATTTTCAATGGCATTGCTGCTTCCCTTGGAAAAAAGTTCCAGGTTCAGTGCATCTGTTTTGTATTTGCGTGGATTGGCCAGCACAAAGGCATATCCCAGCGTATCGCCGTCAAAGTTGATGATGTCCTTACGGCTTATATAACTGAAACGGTCATAGGCCTCATCGTAATAAAAAAGATCGGGATTACTGGTGGGCTTGGCCTGTGTCTTCAGCACCGTGTTCAACTCATTAAAACTGGTAGCATCATCATTGAACAGCGGTTTTTCATTAGCGTCAAAGGTATAGATCCTTGTTTCGTACTTGTTGGTATATCCTGAGAAGTTCCCGTTCACCAGGCTGTCTTTAAAATAACGGCTGGTTGAATCGGAACTGAGTCGATAAAAATTCGCTGCTAAAAAATCACTCCTGAAATCGGTAAGCAGGGTGTTCAATAATGTTTCGCTCGATGGATCGGCCTTGGTGGCAAGAATCTCTGTATAATGTTTCCGGTTCACCAGTTCCTTTTTTCCATTCTCCACCACGATCACCGCTGTGATGGTAACCGAGAAGAAGAAAAGCCAGAAGATCAGCCGCAATGAAGCCACTTTCCGGATGGATAATCCCAGGTTGCCCCGGTACAATAACAGCAGGTACAGGAGCAGCCAGCCCAGCACGAATAATCGGAAACCGGCGTATTCTTTACCCAGCTGGAAACTTAAATAGATAAGCCCGGCAATGGTCATCACCAGGTAAGGCGCTGCCGATGTCCTGGAAAAGAACGGTTTTACAAAATACAGCAGTACCTGGCTCAGTAAGAAATAGCCCATGGCAATGCAGCACAGCACAATAAAACCGGTAACACTGTAAATATTGAGGGTGAAAAAGTTGATCACATCAAAGGATATCTGCGAATCGGCCACCAGGCTGCGGATGATATCGCCAGCCACAAACGTGGCTGCCAGCATCAGGGCCCAGGCGGCAGATAAGATGATCCATTTAATGGCAGGCCGTTTACTATCGAGGGTAAATTTTTTATCCTGCAGGTGATAATGGATGAACAGAACCACCCAGGCAAACAGTATGGAGTTGATGAGCAGGTCGCCAAGCGAACGGAACACCACGTTGGAACCATAAATGGAAGGATCGAACAATTCAAACTGCCGGAAGTTAAGCGGAAAGGGAAAGAAATAACTGGTGGCACGCAGGATGCTGATGGTTACAACCAGCATCAGCACTGCCCTTCCCAGCCCTTTGTTTGCGGTAATGGCATTGGCCAGCAGGTGAATGAAAAGCAATACGCAAATGGCAGCCAGTATCCGTAGCCATACCGCCACCAGGTTATTCTTTGCAATAACGCTGTTCGCTTTTTCGGTGATATAGAATAAGGGATTACCGTGCAGCGATTTTACCAGGGAGCCTGCAGGTTGTAAAGAGATGTCGTAATTCCGTTCAATATCACTGCCGGTGGCAAAGTTGTTGCGCAGGTAGGTATTGGTAATAAAAAAATCCCACTTAACCGGGATGAGGGCCATAGAAATGCCCGATGCATGGTTCTTCTTCCGCCATACATAAAACCCGTTCTCCAGCTTTATAAAGCCGGATGTATCCGTTGAAGCGATCAATTCTTCTGAAGGAAGAACGGTTTGTGTATTCCAGAAAAGAAGTTTGTGCAGCCCGATATCATTTACAAAATAGCGGTAAAAGAAATATTTTTTACCTGTCAGCTCTTTCAGGAATTTTTCATCATACCGGTATTCGTTGATGCGGTTGATGGCCGATGTGTCGGCGGTTATTTTTTCAAAATCGGTTTCCTGCCGCTGGATATAGCCCTGTATGTTCTCCCGCACGGCCCCTACCGAAGAATTGCCCGACCAATAGTTGTCAATAATGAAAGAGATGGTTACCAGCCAGGCTGCAATGATCAGCAGGTAGCTGTTCTTGATGATAAAGCGTCTAAAGGGATTACTGTTTTGCAATCGGCGTTAAAGTGTTTGCTGCTTCTTTATGCTGTTCCAGATGCTGTCCATTTCTTCCAGGGTCATATCCTGCAGGGGTTTGCCGGTTTGAAGGGCCACTTCCTCCATTTGGGTAAAACGCCGGATGAATTTTTTGTTGGTCCGTTCCAGTGCATTTTCGGCATCTACCTGCAAAAACCTTGCAAAGTTTACCAGGGAGAAGAAAACATCGCCCAATTCATCTTCCATTTTGTTAACATCTCCCGATTCGATGGCTTCAAACAGTTCTTTCTTCTCTTCTTCCACCTTGTCCCAAACCTGTTCTTTATTATCCCATTCAAAGCCCACCTGTTTGGCTTTTTCCTGCAGGCGCATGGCTTTTACCATCGAGGGTAATGATTTAGGAACCCCGCCCAGCACCGACTTCTTACCCTCTTTCAGTTTTAATTTCTCCCAGTTCCTTTTAACATCTTCTTCGTTGTTCACGTGGGTAAGTCCTGAGCCTGCCGAAGGATATATATGGGGGTGCCTTGCCACCAGTTTATCGCAAACCCCGTTGATCACTTCATCCAGGCTGAATTGTTTTTGCTCGGCTCCTATTTTTGAATAAAAAACCAGGTGCAGCATCAGGTCGCCCAGTTCTTCCTTGATGCCTTTCCAGTCGCTGCCGGTAATGGCATCGGCCAGTTCATAGGTTTCTTCAATGGTGAGCTGGCGGAGGGTATGGATGGTTTGTTTTTTATCCCAGGGGCATTGTTCCCTGAGTTCATCCATGATCTTCACTAACCGGAGAAATGCATCTGCATTGGAACTGGACATAGTATATTTTACAGTTTAAAGAAAGAAAAGAAAACGAATAAGGTGAACAGTAAAGACAGCACGATCATAAACAATATATTCACCAGAATGAATTTGAAGATGGTCTTGGCCCTTCGCTGCTTATAGAAATTGCGCATGGCTTTGTACTGGTAAAAGAACAGGCCCAGGTACAGGATGAATATCAGCCAGTTTATAACAGCCCATCCCAGCGTATTGTGCAGGCTGTTGAGACAGAAGATGAACAGCAGCGCAATAAAAATAAAAATGTACAGGTGCAGGCTGAAGATGCCGTGGCTTACATAATAAAACTCTTTGCGCCGGATATAGACCAGTTTCAGGATCAGGGCCAGCAGGGGCAGCGACAGGAAGAGAAGCTGCGGCAGGCTGTGCAACAGCAGTTCTTTAAAATCCCGGAAAGCATCTAAATTCCTGCCTTTGTATTTATTGTTCAGGTCGATCATCTTGTACATGAACTTTCGCTGCAACCAGTTATCGCCTTTCCCGGCCTTCAGCACCGAATCATAGGCCTGGCGGGTTTTGTATTTTACAGTAATGAGCCCTCCATTGGAAGAGGTGAACACCGTATCTACATAAGCCGCAAACTCGGCCCTGGTCATGGGTCTATTGTTCTTCTTGTCATTCTCCAGGTTTACGGCACGGGTAAAGTCGGAAAAGGCGGCCGAATCCATCTTGGCAATTTCCGCCAGCGTTTTTTTATTGATGGTTGTTCCGCTCTCCAGGTCGATCTTATCCGTTTTAAAAAAAGTGAAGAAGATCAAAAAGAAAAAAGCCGAAGTAAAGATGTACATGCGGATGGGATTCACATAACTTGCCCGGCGGCCTGCCGCATATTCCCTTGATAAGAACCCCGGCTTAATGACCAGGTACTTGACCGTACTGAAAAACTTTCCGTCAAAATGAGTGATGTCCTGGAAGAAATGAGTGACCAGGTGCCAGACCGATTCTTTGGGTTCAATATTTTCCTGCCCGCATACATGGCAATACCTTCCCTGTACTTCGGTATTGCAGTTCAGGCAATTCTTCTGCTGTCTTTCCCGGAGACGACTCATGAGCGCTAATTTTGTTAAAAATAATAAAGTTTAAGGGTTTATTTCCCGAATGGTACAATTTCAGTTGCCTAACTTGCATTACTTTTGAAACTAAAATAACCGTAATGAAAAAAATGGCCTCCTGGCTTTGTGTTTTGCTGTTTGCAGGTTATTCATCTGCCGCCCAGTATTATTATACCGACATACTCAATAATAAGCAGGTGATGGCAGAACTGGCGGTG
>DAOLIP010000131.1:0-8282 GCA_035328475.1 Ferruginibacter sp. | reverse complement strand
ATTGGATGTACTTTTGCTGATTATTACACAACCGGATATATGAATATAAATGACCTCTTTCAGAAAGCTATGGCTTTTGAGTTCCTTACAGAAGACGAAGGTATTTTTCTTTTTGAGCATGCAGCGCTTACGGAGCTGATGTTCGTTGCCGATGAACTACGCAAAAAACAGGTGCCTCATGGAAAAGTTACCTGGCAGATAGACCGCAATGTGAACACCACCAACGTGTGTATCGCCAACTGCAAGTTCTGCAACTTCTACCGCATACCCGGTCATGAAGAGGCCTACATCACCGGTATTGATACCTACAAAAAGAAAATAGAAGAGACCATTAAGTACGGTGGCGACCAGTTGTTATTGCAGGGTGGCCATCACCCCGGCCTTGGCCTGGATTTTTATGTGAATCTTTTTAAAGAATTAAAATCGCTTTATCCCAACATCAAACTGCATACACTTGGTCCGCCGGAAGTGGCGCACATTACCAAACTGGAAAAAAGCACACACCGGGAAGTATTAACTGCATTAAAAGCTGCGGGCATGGACAGCCTGCCGGGCGCCGGCGCCGAAATTTTAAACGACCGGGTTCGCCGGCTGATCAGCAAAGGAAAATGCGGGGCACAGGAGTGGCTCGACATTATGCACGAAGGACACAAACTGAACATCACCACATCGGCCACCATGATGTTTGGTCATGTGGAAACGATCAAAGAACGGTTTGAGCACCTGGTAAAACTGCGGGAAGTGCAAAGCCGTAAACCCGTCACCGCAAAAGGGTTCCTCGCATTCATACCCTGGACCTTCCAGGACGTGGATACCCTGCTGGCTAAAATAAGAGGCGTTCATAACCTTACTTCTGCTGAAGAATATATACGCATGATCGCCATCAGCCGCATCATGCTTCCCAACATCATCAATATACAGGCAAGCTGGCTTACGGTTGGCAAACAGGTGGCGCAAACCTGCCTGCACGGCGGTGCCAATGATTTTGGCAGCATCATGATCGAAGAGAATGTAGTAAGCGCTGCCGGGGCGCCGCACCGCTTTACGTATAAAACCATCCAGCAGTCCATCAAAGACGCCGGCTTTGAACCGCAATTGCGTAACCAGCAATACGGGTGGAGAGAGATCCCTCAATCCATCGTTGAACAGGTGGTGAATTACTAAAACAGTTGCCTCATGAAATCAAAAATGGAACCCAAAAAATTATTGCAAAGCTTCCGTAAGCTGGGTATTGCAGAGGGTATTTCCTTCCTGGTATTATTACTGATCGCCATGCCGCTGAAATATTTCCTGGATATACCCGAAGCTGTTCAGGTATGCGGCTGGATACACGGTATGCTGTTCATTCTCTTCCTTTGGTTCGCTTTTTTTGTAATGGGTGAGTTTAAAAAAGGATTCGGATGGTTCCTTAAAGCCTTTGCCGCCGCCATCATTCCCCTCGGCACATTTGTATTCGACAGGCAGTTGAAAAAAGAAGAGCAGGGGCTGTAACCCGCCGGGGTACTCTTTTCAGCAATATCTTTCCATGGCTTTGTGAGCAGGCCGACGGCATTGCTGAGAAACCAGAATGTTCAACTTTCAATATTCAATTTTAACGAAGCGGAATTCCGTTGAACATTGAACATTGTATATTGAATAGTTTCTTTTCCTCTGTAACCGGCCTGCATGGCAATTATTCCCAAATAAGACAGGAAAAAAAATTAAATTTGAAAAGTCTTATCAACACCGGTTACCATGAACAAAATACTGCACGTAAGAAAAGTTCTTATACCATTATGCCTGTTGCCTGTTCTGTGCCTTCACGAATCAAAAGCACAAAACAAAGAACAAACACTCCACAACCTGAATACCATGCTGGTAAATACGGTGATGACCGACCTGTTCACCCCCATTGTGGCCAGCCGTGTATATGTATATCCTACCATCGCTTTTTATGAATGCATCCGTTATGATGACCCGGCGATGACCAGCCTCGCCGGAAAACTGAATGGCTTAAACAGCCTCCCTGCACCACCGGCAGGTAAAAAGATAGATCCCTTTATTGCGGCCTGTGTTTCATTTTCGCATGTAGCACAGACCCTGGTAGGCTCCGAATACAAGTTCAGCGACTGGCGAAAATCTTTTGCCGATTCTCTTTTCTTACACGGCGATTCGGTGATGGCGCAGCACTCTATATTATTCGGACGCAGCGTAGCCGACAGCATCATTGCCTGGACAAAGAGAGACAATTATCTTAAATCGAGAGCCAACACCCGTTTTGTATATTCGAGCGCCCCGGGCGCCTGGCAACCTACGCCCCTGGATTATGCGCAGGCATTAGAACCTTACTGGAATACTATCCGGCCCATGACGCTGAGGTCTGCTTCACAGTTTGCCCCAAAAGAAAAACTGGTTTACAGCAAGTCAAAAGATTCCAGGTTTTATAAAACAGTACTGGAAACATATAATATCGGGAAAAACCTCGATACCCTTCAAAAAGAGATCGCACTGTATTGGGATGATAACCCGAATGTATCGGTAAACATCGGCCACCTTAATTATTTCATTCATAAGGTTTCGCCGGGAGGGCATTGGATACTGATCGGTCAGCAGGCATGCAAACAAAGGAATATCCCGGTTACAAAAGCTGCACAGGTGTATGCGCTTACTTCCATTGCCATCTTTGATGCATTCATCAGTTGCTGGGATGAAAAATACCGCAGCAACCTCATTCGCCCCATTACCATCATCAACCGGATCATTGATAAGAACTGGACCCCCTACATTCAAACGCCGCCTTTTCCCGAATTCACCAGCGGGCATTCGGTAGTGTCTGATGCGGCGGCAGTGGTGCTGACGGCATTGCTTGGAGAGAATTATGAATTCACCGATGAGATAGAGATCCAGTTCGGCAATAAAGCCCGTCATTTTAAATCATTCCTGGATGCCGCCTATGAATCTACCTGGAGCCGGGTTTATGGCGGTATTCATTATCCCGAAACGGCACGAATAAGTATTGTACAGGGAAAAGAAGTGGGCAACCATGTACTGAAAACATTATATCCACAGGCATTAACCAAATAAACAGAATATGTCATCATTGTACAGGCTGTTTGGCTTTTTGTGTCTGTTCATTTCTTTTACCGGAACAACAGCAGCACAACAGGCAAACAACGCAAAACTGTTTTCTCTTTTACCCGGAACAGGTACCGGTATTGCTTTCCGGAACGACATCGTGGAAACGTCCGGTATGTTTCTGTACCTGTACGAAAACCTGTATACAGGTGGCGGTGTGGCAATCGGGGATGTCAATAACGATAAACTGCCCGATATTTATTTTTCTTCAACACTCGGCAGCAATAAATTATATCTCAACCAGGGCAATTTCCGGTTTAAAGACATAACAGAAGAGGCAGGTGTGAATGGCGGGGCCGGCATTAAGACCGGTGTAAGCATGGTAGATATAAACAACGACGGCATGCTCGACATTTTTGTAAACAAGTCGGGCTTTAAAGATGCCGGCCGCAGGAAAAAAATACTGTACATCAATAATGGTAACGGCACCTTCTCTGACCGGGCCGCCGAATACGGCCTCGACGATGCCAGTTTTACCATCCAGTCTTATTTTTTTGATTTCGATAACGACGGCGACAAAGACGTTTTCTTTGTTAACCACCCCGACGACTTCAGCAAGTCGATGACCATACCCGTTACCATGGTGAACGGGAAAATGATCTATTCAGAAGATACGGGAACGGTTTATGTAAGCGACCGGCTGATGGAAAACCGGGCCGGGAAATTTGTTGACGTTACAAAAAAGGCCGGGCTTATCGACCGGGGTTTTGGTCTCAGCGCCTCCATAGCCGATATCAATAGAGATGGCTGGCCCGATATATATGTAGCCAATGATTTTAATAAACCCGATTTCTTATACATCAATAACCGCAACGGCAGTTTTACCAACCGCCTTACTGATTATATCAAACACACCAGTTTTTCAGCGATGGGTTCCGATATCAACGATATCAACAACGATGGCCTGGAAGATATTTATGTAGTGGACATGGCCGTTGAAGATCCTGTGCGGCAAAAACAGCTCTTCGCCGTAAACCAGAACTACGATAAGTTTCACCTGATGGTAAAGTACGGGTTGTATTACCAGTATCCACGCAACAGCCTGCAGCTTAACAATGCCGATGGCACTTTCAGTGAAATAGCCAACTATGCCGGCGTGGCAGAAACAGAATGGAGCTGGGCGCCGCTGATCACCGATTTTGACAACGACGGGTGGAAAGACATATACGTTACCAATGGCATCAAGCGGGATATCACCGATTGGGATTACAAGGTTTTTATTCTCGATTCTGTTATGCGTACCATGAATACCGGAAAATCAGTTGACCTGAATGCCTGGCTGCAAAGCATTCCGATAGTGCCTACCAAAAATTATTTCTACCGAAACAACGGTACACTGAAGTTTGACAACTATTCCGATAAATGGTGTGATGCCCCTGCTTCATTTTCCAGCGGAGCCGCCTATGCTGACCTGGACAATGATGGCGACCTGGACCTGGTAGTGAATAATATTGACGGGCCGGCCTTTGTTTTTAAGAACAATACAAGAGAAAATGCACCCGCCTCCTCCCATTACCTGCGATTCCGTTTTTATAAATCACCCGGAACTTTTGATGAAATATATGGAGTAACCGTGAAACTGACCGATGAAAAAGGGCAGATACAACTACAGCACTACCACCCGCAACGTGGTTTTATCTCCAGTATGGAACACACACTTCATTTTGGAACGGGCACCAAAACCATGATCCCTAAAGTAGAAGTTCTTTTCCCGGGCCAAAAAAGTCTGGTGCTCAATAACGTAAATACCGACCAGGAGCTGACAGTTTTTGAACTGGATGCAAAAGCGCCAGGCGTTACACCGGTAACCAACAAGGGTATTTCCTTCAAAGACATCAGCAGAGAACCCAGGTTCAGATTTGCACAGAACGAAAACGATTTTATTGATTTTAAGAGAGAGCCGCTTATTCCCTACAAATGCAGCCGTAAAGGGCCCTACTATACAAAAGCCGATGTAAATGCAGACGGGCTTGAAGATATTTTCATTGGCGGTGCAGCCGGTTTTGAAGCAACCCTGATGATGCAGAATGCGAATGGTTCTTTCACAGAAAAAAAGCAAGCTGCCTTTGGCGCCGACAAAAATGCTGAAGACATGTATTCCCTGTTCTTTGATGCAGACGGCGATGGCGATACAGACCTGTACGTGGTAAGCGGAGGCGCTGAATTCGCGGCGGGCAGCAATCTTTACCAGGACAGGTTATATATAAATGACGGCAAAGGAAATTTCAGCCGGTCTGCAAAAGCACTGCCAGCCGAAGGGTTCAATGGTTCCTGTGTTGCTGCACTCGATTTTGACGGAGATGGCGACCAGGACCTGTTTGTTGGCGGTCATGTGCTGCCGGGTGTTTTTCCCAAAGCAGACAGAAGTATGTTGCTGCAGAATAACAAAGGCATTTTTACAGACGTAACCAATACGTATGCAAAAGAATTGCTCAACCCCGGTATTGTTAACCAGGCTGTATGGGCCGATGTGAACGGCGACGGAAAACCGGAATTGAGCATCAGTGGTGAATGGATGCCGTTGAAAATATTCAGTTACCAGGGCGGGTCGTTTACAAAAACACGGAACACAGTTCATATAACAGGCACGGCCAGGCAGGATTCTGCGATTGACATGGATGCATTCAGCGGCTGGTGGTATAATATGAAAGCAGAAGATATAGACGAAGATGGCGATATTGATTTTGTGATGGGCAACCGGGGACTCAACTGCAGCATTAAAGGAAATATCAATAATCCCTGCACCATTTATGCAAAGGATTTTGACGGCAACGGAAGCTATGATGCGGTACTCGGTTATTACATACAGGGCAAATGCTACCCGCTGTACAGCCGTGATCAGCTGATGGACCAGATGCCGGCCATGCGAAAGAAATTTATCCGCTACCGCGATTATTCCGGTAAAACCCTGGACGATATTTTTACCGAACAGGAGAAAAGAGGGATGGACATTTATAAGACCAACTTCTTCGAGTCGGGCATCCTGGTAAATGAAGGAAACAACCGTTTCCGCTTTATCGCCTTCCCCGAAAAAGCCCAGCTTTCCACCATAAACGATCTGGTTATTGATGACCTGAACAGCGATGGTGTTAAAGACATACTGGTATGCGGTAATTCAACCGATGCGGCCGTAATGGTTGGCAATATTGATGCGGCGGGCGCCTTATTGCTAAAAGGAACAGGAAATGGAAATTTTGAAGCCGTTTCTGCAAACGAAAGCAGGTTAACCGTGCGGGGCGAAGTGAGAAAGATCGTTTACCTGAAAGATAAAAAAGGAACTGCTGTAATCTTTTTAAAGAACGGCGAAGCTGCCCAGGTCTTTGTTAAAGAATGACCTTATTCGATCACAAAGCGGTAACCGATGCCTTTAATGGTGATGATCTCGAGTTTGGTGTCGCTTTTTAAATAAGAGCGGAGTTTGGTTATATATACATCCAGGTTACGGGAGTTAAAGAAATTATCATTTCCCCACAGCAGGTTCAGGATATCGCGGCGGTCAACGATCTTATCCCGGTTCTCGTACAGCACTTTCAGCAGTTCGCTTTCCCGGAAAGAAAGTTTCCGTTCATCGCCATTGTTCTTCAGTACCTGGTGATTCATATGGAAGGTATACTTGCCTATTTTCACGATGTCCTTTTTATCCCCGGGTTTCTTTTCGCCATTTTTATACCGCAAGGCATTTTCAATACGAACGATCAGTTCTTCCATACTGAATGGCTTGCGTATGTAATCATTGGCGCCGGTCTTAAATCCTTTCACCAGGTCTTCCGTTTGGGTTTTGGCGGTAAGAAAGATGACCGGCACCTGGTCATCCACATTCCGTATCTCTTCGGCAATGGTAAAGCCGTCTTTATTGGGCAGCATCACGTCCAGCACACAAATATCCGGCCGGTGCTGAACAAACAGCGGAAGCGCCTTATCGCCATCGGCCTCCATGATCACCTGGTATGACCGGCTCTCGAGGCTTTCTTTAACGATCTTGCCCAGGAAGAGCTCGTCTTCTACATACAGTATTTTAACTCCTGCCATTTTCTTTGGGTAATTTAATGATGAATATGGTTCCTTTTCCTTCTTCACTTTCCACCAGTATCTGTCCCCCGTGTTCGGCAATGATATGCGCCACATAACTGAGGCCGAGGCCGTAACCCTTCACGTTGTGTTTATCGCCCTGCGGTACCCGGAAGAATTTGTCAAATATCTTTTCCCTGTATGCAGCCGGGATACCGATGCCCCTGTCTTTTACCGCCAGTTGCATTCCATTCCCGTTTGCTTCTATGTTTATTTCTATCTGCGGGTCTCCCTTGCTGTATTTTAATGCATTGTCGAGCAGGTTATACACTACGCTGCTGATATGCATCCGGTCGGCCATCAGTGAAAAATCTTCTCCCGAAAAATTCAGTTTTACACTGGCTCCTGTTTTTTCAAACTGCAGTTGCATGGAGTCGGTAACTTCCTTCACCAGTTCTTTCAGGTCGAACCATTCGTTCTTAAGTTCCAGTTGCTGCTTTTCAAACATGGAAAGGCGCAGCACTTTATCTACCAATAGCGAAAGCCGGTTCAGCTCCAGCCCGGCAATGCTTAAATATTCTTTCGTTCGTTCCGGATTTTGAAGGGCATTGAAATTTTTCATCGCTTCAATGGCAACACTTACCGTGGCGATGGGTGTTTTCAACTCATGCGTTATATTACCAATGAATTCATTCTTTATATCTGTGAGTCTTTTTTGCGCCAGTAAATTGCGGTAGATGAATACAAAAGAGAGAATGGTGAACCCAATGAGTAAGGCAGACAGCAGCAACTGCATACTCATTTTTTTAAAAACATAAAGTCCGGGATCGGAGAATTCGGCCCGGTAAAAAACCGGTTTTAACAGGCCAACAGGAACCCGTTTGGTAGAGAATGAACCCCGGGGCTCATCTAATTTGATGGTGAATTTTTTTGCCCCCGAATCCGATTCGATCATAATGGGATTCGTTTTAACGATACGGAAGTTTACGCTGATCCCTTCTTTTAAAAGCAATGCCCGGTACATGGAATCAACCGATTTCACCGGGATAGAGTCGGTGAGATTCCTGTTCTTAAGCAAGGCCTCGGCAATGATGGGTGGAGGAATATCATTTTTCTTTGTTGATACATATATGATCGTATCCTTGCTGTTCTTTTGTCCC
>DAOLIP010000130.1:0-8426 GCA_035328475.1 Ferruginibacter sp. | reverse complement strand
AGTATAGCGTTCATCCACTGTTTTTATGGGTATCGTAGGAAATTCTTTTTGTATTTTTTTGATGGCTGCTTCTACAAGGGGGGTGCCATGTGTATCGGATTCATCCCAGTTCTTTGGTAAGCCAATGATGATGAGTTCCACTTCTTCTTTTGCGAAATAACTCTTTAACCAGGCGATGAGTTCTTTTGAATCAATGGTCTCCAGGCCGGTAGCAATGATCTTCAGCGGATCGGTTACGGCCAGCCCGGTTCTTTTACCGCCATAGTCTATTGCGAGGATTCGTGCCATAAGGCGAAGATACGGATGCGGAAGAAGATACAGGATTCAGGATACAAGATCCTAGATGCTGGATTCTGGCAGCACCCTACAAATTTTTAAAAGCTTTTCGAATGATCAGAGACCCTATCCAGTGACCAGTATCTTGTATCCAGTGACCAGCATCAACTCAAAAAAAGATCGAGTATTACAAACACCGCAAAAACTACCGACGCAATTCCATTGGTGGTAAAGAAAGCCATATTCACTTTACTGAGATCGGTAGGTTTTACCAACAGGTGCTGGTAGATCAGCAGGCCCATGAATAAGCCAACGCCGATCCAGTACCAGGTACCAAAATGGCCATGAATACCTGCATACACCACGCAGGCGGCAGAAAGTACATGTAATAACTCCGAGATCCGCAGCGCTTTTACTTTACCAACGGCAGCCGGAATGGAATGAAGCCGGTTGCTCTTATCAAATTCTTCGTCCTGCAGGGCATAAATGATATCAAAACCGCTTACCCAGAACAGAACAGTGAATGAGAACAGGATCGGTAATAAAGCAAACTCACCGGTAACAGCCAGGTAAGCGCCAATAGGAGCCAGGCTTAGGCCTACTCCTAATACCAAATGGCATAAAGCTGTAAAACGTTTTGTATAACTGTAGAACAGGATCACAAATAAAGCCACCGGCGAAAGATAGAAACAAATTCTGTTGATGAAATAAGTACAAACAATAAACAGCAGGCAGTTGACGATCACAAAAAGCAATGCATTATTTGCCTTTATTATTCCGGCCGGAATTTCCCGGATGGCTGTACGGGGATTTTTTGCATCAAAGTTCTTATCCAGCCAGCGGTTGAAGGCCATGGCAGCAGAACGGGCGAAGATCATGCAGAGGATTACAAGAATAAACAACTTTATAAGAACAGTGCCTTCCAAAAATGCAGGTTTTGCGAAATGCGGGGTGTTGGGCGAAAAAACTTCCGTATGCCAGCCCGGCACAAGAGAAACAGCGTAATTATAACTGACCATACCCAAAAAAAAACCGATCAGTGCAAAAGGCATTGCAAAAATGGTATGAGAGAATTTTACAAGGGAAAGATATTTTTTAATGGTCGTCATTTAAATATTCAACAAACAATGTTCAATGATCAATATTCAACAGGAGCCTGCGAAATCCTTCCTCTTACGATCTCCCACAACACCACGCCGGCTGCCGTAGCAATATTCAGTGAATGCTTCATGCCCAGCTGCGGTATCTCAATACAGCCATCGCATTGCAGAATGGTATCCTGTTCCACACCGGTCACTTCGTTGCCAAATATAACAGCTATTTTTTCATCGGGTTTAAAGGTCACTTTCTGAAGAAGGAGACTGTTCATTGCCTGTTCCACCGCATACACTTTATAGCCATCGTCCTTTAAATGTTTTATGGCTTCGGGGGCATTGGTAAAATGTTTCCAGTCAACTGTTTCTTCGGCGCCTAATGCGGTTTTCCTGATTTCTTTGTGCGGGGGAATGCAGGTATATCCTGTTATATAGATAGCCTGTAGTAAAAAGGCGTCGGCGGTACGGAATACACTGCCTACATTATAGGCGCTTCGGATATTCTCCAGCACGGCTATTACAGGATTTTTTTGGGAATTTTTGAACTCTTCCACCGATTTCCGGTTGAGTTCATCCATGCTTAATTTTTGCATATTAGATCATTTCACTCTGCAGCAACGGATTTTTCACCGATTCCTTTTTTTCGGCAAAGGCCTTGGCTGCTTTTATAAAATGAACAAAAATGGGCTGCGGATTTTCCACGGTGCTTTTTAATTCGGGGTGATATTGCACCCCAATAAAGAACGGATGGTCTTTTAATTCCACGATCTCCACCAAACCGGTGCCCGGATTCTTTCCACTGGGGATCATTCCCGCTTTTTCAAAATCGGCCAGGTATTTATTGTTGAATTCCCAGCGATGACGATGCCGTTCGCTGATCGGGCTGGTTCCATAAATGCTGTATGCCAGGCTGTCTTTTTTAATTTCGCAGGGATAGGCGCCCAGTCGCATGGTGCCACCCATGTTTTTCACTTTCTTCTGGTCTTCCATCAGGTCAATCACCGGGTGAGTGGTCTTGGTATCCATTTCGGTGGAATGGGCATCGGTCCAGCCCAGTATATTCCTTGCATATTCTATCACCGCCATCTGCATGCCTAAGCAAATACCAAAGAAGGGCAGTTTATTTTCCCGGGCAAACTTCACTGCAATGATCTTTCCTTCCACACCACGGTTGCCAAAGCCTGGCGCAACCAATAAACCATCAAGGTCTTTCAGTTTTTCTTTTACATTTTCATCGGTGATGAATTCGCTGTGCACATTCACGATCTGCACCTTGCATTCGTTGATGGCGCCGGCATGAATGAATGATTCGAGGATGGATTTGTAGGCGTCCTGCAGTTCGATGTATTTACCGATAAGCCCGATGGTAACCTTGCTTTGCGGGTATTTTAATTTATCCAGGAAAGCACGCCACTTACCCAGTTCGGGTGCAGCATAACCGTTTATCTGTAATTTTTTAAGTACGATCACATCCAGTCCTTCCTGCAGCATTTTCAACGGCACTTCGTAAATGGTGCCGGCATCCATTGCTTCAATAACGGCATTGGGTTTTACATTACAGAAAAGGGCGATCTTCTTTTTCAGGTCATCACTCAGGGGATGTTCAGTACGGCATACGATCACGTTGGGGTGAACCCCTTCCTGGCTCAGCATACGTACGCTGTGCTGGGTGGGCTTTGTCTTTAATTCCTTCGCTGCTTTTAAATAGGGGATAAGGGTAAGGTGAACCACCACGCAATCTTCTTCGGGCAGTTCCCATTGTATCTGCCGTACGGCTTCCACAAAGGGTAAGCTTTCAATATCGCCCACGGTTCCGCCGATCTCGGTGATCACAATATCGTATTTGCCTTCGGTGCCCAGTAAAAGCATCCGGCGTTTTATTTCATCAGTGATGTGCGGAATTACCTGCACCGTTTTACCCAGATAAGCGCCTTCTCTTTCTTTATTAATTACCGTTTGATAAATGCGGCCGGTAGTAACATTATTCGCCTGCGAGGTAGGGGTGTTCAAAAAACGTTCGTAGTGACCAAGGTCCAGGTCGGTTTCGGCGCCGTCGTCGGTAACATAGCATTCGCCGTGTTCGTAGGGGTTTAATGTACCGGGATCAACATTTATATACGGGTCAAATTTCTGAATAGTGACTTTTAAACCGCGGCTTTGTAGAAGTTTTGCCAGTGAGGCGGCGATGATTCCTTTACCTAAAGAGGATGTAACACCACCGGTTACAAAAATATACTTAGCCATAAAAAATAATTTTACAACCACTCCCTTATTTTTCGGGATGATAGCTGCGGTTAATAAATATGACCAGGAAAATTTGGGTTAAAATCTTGAAGGTCATGCAAAGATAAGCCGAATATCCCGGAGGAGAAAATTTGGGGAGGGATTTGTAAAAAAAAGCAGTATTTATTTCAAAATATTGAAATATCTCTGCTGCCCTGGTCTTAAGTCATGACCGGATCAATAAAATACATTCGTCGCCAGATAATTCCTCACATAATCATCCACGCCTTTCTCCAAAGAATAGAATTCTTTAGTGTACCCGGCGGCTCTTAATTTATCCATTGCTGCTTCGGTGAAATATTGGTATTTATCCCGGATGTCTTCGGGCATATCAATGTATTCAATGGCAGGCGGCATATCCAGCCCGGCGAAGGTTGCTTTAACCAGGTCGTTGAAACTCCGGGCCCGGCCGGTACCTAAATTATAGATCGCAGAAGCCGGTTGATTTTCCATGAGCCAGTAACAAACAGCAATTACATCTTTTACATATACAAAATCACGGAGCTGCTCACCATCCTCGTATCCTTCTTTGTGCGAACGGAAGAGTTTTACTTTTCCATTTTGTTTTATCTGGTTGAAGGAATGGAAGATCACGCTGGCCATTCTTGCCTTGTGGTATTCATTCGGCCCATACACATTAAAGAATTTTAGTCCGGCCCAAAAGGGTGGATGCGCCTCCTGGTGAAGCACCCATTTATCAAATTCATTTTTAGAAATGCCGTAGGGGTTGAGCGGGTGAAGTTGCTCGATCACTTCATGGTTATCATCATAACCCAGTTCGCCTTCGCCATAGGTAGCGGCAGAAGAGGCATATACCAACGGAATATTATTAACCGTGCAATAGTTCCAGATCTTTTGAGAGTATTCAACATTCAGGTGCTGGTGAATGGAATAATCAAACTCTGTGGTATCGGTTCTTGCGCCGAGGTGAAAAACAAAATCAACGGCCGGCTTTTCCCGCTGCGCCCAGTCGAAAAAATCTTCCCGTTCTACCCGCACGATGAATTTTTTGTGCAGCAGGTTCAGTTCTTTTTCCTCGTCGTCAAATTCGTCTACTAAAATCAAATTCTCAAATCCCTGTTCATTGAGATAACTCACCATGCAACTGCCGATGAAGCCGGCTGCGCCGGTAACTACTATAGTTGAGTTCTTGTCCATCATTTTATAAAGCTGTTAATGCATGCTCACTCTCATGCCCCGCCAGCAAATTAGCAATTGCATTCTCATACTTATCTTTCCATTCATTCACCGTACCCCAATCCTGTCCGTTTACTTTTATCTTACCGGAAGTTACTTTGCCCAGGTAGGTTACGGTCATCTCCATTTTCTCCAGCAGCATATTAAAATCATTGCGTTTCTCTTTGGATACAGTTACTACAATACGGCTTTGGCTTTCGCCAAACCAGAAAGCATCTGACCTCACCCCCAGCCCCTCTCCAAGGGAGAGGGGGGTGGAGAACCCCAGGTTGCGGTTGAAACAACTTTCGATCAGCGAAATAAATAATCCCCCTTCGCTGATATCATGTGCCGAGCAGATAAGTTTTTTGTGAATCATTTTTTTAACCTCGTTCTGCACGTCAAATTCTTCGGCCAGGTTAAAATATGGGGCAGGAGAATATTCCACGCCGTGCAGCTTATGTAAATATTCCGATGAGTTGATATCGTTGCGTTGTGTGCCCACCAGGTAGATCTCGTCATCTTCCTGTTTAAAGTCCATCGTCATCTTATCATCGGCACAATCCAGCAAACCTACCATACCGATCGTTGGCGTAGGGTACACCGCCCCATCGGGTCCCTGGTTGTAAAAACTTACATTACCACCGGTTACCGGGGTGTCAAATTTTATACAGGCTTCACCCATGCCCTTGATGGCCTGAACGAACTGGTAATATACTTCGGGGTCGAATGGATTACCAAAGTTGAGGCAGTTGGTAACGCCCAAAGGTTGTCCGCCGCTGCAAACAATATTTCGTGCTGCTTCTGCCACAGCGATCATGGCGCCTTTATAGGGATCGGCAAAAACATAACGGCTGTTGCAGTCTGTAGTTAGTGCCAATGCTTTGTTGGTTGGCTTTGCAATTACAATGGCTGCATCGCTGGGTGCATTGGTGCTGGCATTGCCGGTGCCCACCATACTGTCGTACTGAACATATACCCAACGCTTACTGGCGATGTTTGGGATCTGAATGATCTGTTCTGCAACGGCTTTCAGATCTTTTGGAACAGCAATGGTATCGGCATTGAATGCTTTTATCTTTTCAAAATATGCCGGTTCGGTATACTCTCTTGAATTTTGGGGAGCACCGCCTCCAAGCACTAATTCATAAGCGGGTAATTCAGCTTCTAAATTTCCATGCATAAAAAACTGCAGCATGCCATCGGTTGTTACCTCGCCGATCTCGCTACAGGGCAGGTCCCATTTTTTAAAAACATCCAGCACTAAATTTTCTTTTCCTTTTTCGGCAACCAGTAACATACGTTCCTGGCTTTCGCTCAGTAACAGTTCCCAGGCCTTCATATCTTTCTGCCGGGTGGGGACTTTATCCAGGTCGATGCGCATGCCTGCTTCTCCCTTTGCACTCATTTCAGATGTAGAACAAATGATACCCGCAGCGCCCATGTCCTGCATGCCCACCACGGCGCCGGTTTGTATCACTTCCAGGCAGGCTTCTAATAATTTCTTTTCCTGGAAGGGATCACCTACCTGAACGGCGGGCAGGTCTTCGGCACTGTCGGCTGTAATATCTGCCGAGGCAAAGCTTGCTCCGCCAATACCATCTTTGCCGGTGGCGCTTCCCACAAAAAAAACAGGATTGCCTTTTACATTACCGGAAGTAGCCGAAACGGTTCCGCCATTCTTTAATATACCCACGCTCATGGCATTCACCAGGGGGTTGGTATGATAACATTCTTCAAAATAAACTTCGCCGCCCACGGTAGGAACTCCAAAGCAGTTGCCGTAATGACCAATGCCATGCACCACGCCTGCCAGGAGATGTTGTGTTTTTGCTTCGGTGAGTTTTCCAAAGCGCAAAGAGTTTAAAGAAGCGATGGGCCTGGCGCCCATGGTAAAAATATCCCGGTTAATACCGCCTACACCGGTTGCTGCACCCTGGAATGGTTCAATGGCCGAAGGGTGATTATGCGATTCAATTTTAAACACCACGCCATAGCCATCACCGATATCCATCAGCCCGGCATTTTCTTCCCCGGCTTTTACCAGCATCTTTTTTCCTTCACGGGGTAATGTCTTTAACCATTTGATGGAATTCTTATAACTGCAGTGTTCACTCCACATGGCGCTGAAGCAACAGAGTTCATTAAAGTTCGGGGTTCTGCCGAGTTTTTGTTTGATGAGTTCAAATTCTTCTGCTGTCAGTCTTAATTGTTCTGCTGTTTTTACTGTTATTTCCATAAATGTAGATGAGGAATCTGTGGTGAAGCGCAAAGGTAACGACTGCCCCGTTTTTATCCTGAGCAGCAAAGCAAATATTTTAACTATCTTCCCACACCAAAAGTTTACGTGTTGAATTACCTGCTGTTTGCTGTTTACCTGGTTTTTTTATGCTGGCTGCTGCTGCGGATCAGATCAATAAAGAACCTGGGCATAGACAGTAAGATCATACTCGGGCTTTTTCTTTTTAAGATCGCTGCCGGTATTGCCCTCGGCTGGCTTTCGCTGCATTTCTATGGCGCAGCAAATGATTACTGGGATATTAACCGGGAGGCCTGGAACGAGTACCGGCTTTTACTGACCGATCCATCAAAGTACCTTACTAATATCTTTACATCGGATTACCCGGGTGGTTATGGCGGACTATTCAGTTCATACAATTCGTTCTGGAACGACCTGAAAGGGAATATCCTCATCAAACTGGTCTCCCTCTTCAATATTTTCAGCCGGGGTGATTATTATATCAACAGCCTGTTCTTTAACTTTCTTGTATTCTTCGGACATGTAGCCTTGTATAAACTGTTCTTGAAAGTTTATCCGGGAAGGAAATGGCTTGTGATGATTGGTTGTTTTCTTTTACCCTCTACGCTCTACTTTTCATCGGGCATACATAAAGATGGCCTGGTGTTCCTGTTGCTTGCCGTTCTGCTTTATACGATGTACCAAATGCTGAATGAAAACAGAACCGGTATTAAACGACTTGTTCTGGCAGGGGTCTGTCTTGCCTTCCTCTTTCTGATCCGAAACTTCATTTTTATTGTATTGACCCCTGCATTGCTTGCCTGGATACTTTCAGCAAGATATAAATGGAATGTGGCGATCGTATTCATTGCTGTTTACCTAACAGGAGCGCTGCTGCTTTTTAATATTAATTCTGTGTTCCCCAAAATAAAACCGCTGGAAGTGATTACTCACCGGCAGACAGAATATATAAACCTGGGCCCTTCCGATACACAAATTGAACTTGCCGTGCTTAACCCCGGCTTCAAAAGTTTTGCTGCCAATGCCCCCCAGTCGCTTAACCATGTTTTGCTGCGGCCTTATTTATGGGAGCTTCCTGTAAAATCGCTGCTGCCATTGAATATTGAGTTAGCCATTTACCAGTTGCTGTTCCTGCTGTTCCTTTTTTTCAGACGAGAGCGATCTCCGGGTCCAGGTACCCCATTCCTTGCTTTTGCCATCGTATTTACCTTTTCCCTCTTCCTGCTGATCGGCTATATTGTACCTAACCTTGGATCCATTGTAAGGTACCGAAGCCTCTATCTTCCCCTGATTATCACCCCTTTGCTTTGTTCTATAGAGTGGAATAGTCTAAAAGT
>DAOLIP010000129.1:0-8473 GCA_035328475.1 Ferruginibacter sp. | reverse complement strand
ATTTCCCCCTGGTACGGGTTACCGAAAACCAGCGCAGGTTTAAAAGTCCGGCGGTGGAAAAACTGATCGCCGAAGTAAAAAAGAACATCGGCAATAAAGAAATGGCCTGGCTGTTTGAGAACTGTTTCCCCAACACCTTAGATACCACGGTTGAGTTTGAGATCATCAACGGCAAGCCCGACACTTTCGTCATTACCGGCGATATTGATGCTATGTGGCTGCGGGATTCATCTGCACAGGTATGGCCTTATTTACCGCTGATGAAAGAAGATAAGAATCTGCAGGAATTAATAAAAGGGGTTATCAACCGACAGGCGAAATGCATTTTAAAAGATCCTTACGCCAACGCTTTTTATAAAGACGAAAGCAAGATCAGCGAATGGAAGGATGATAAGACCGAAATGAAACCCGGCATTCACGAACGCAAATGGGAAATAGACAGTTTGTGTTACCCCATAAGATTAAGTTATGGCTATTGGAAAGAAACAGGAGATAATTCTGTTTTCGATAAAGACTGGCAGGAAGCGATGCGGCTGATTGTTAAAACATTTAAGGAACAGCAGCGGATAGAAAATAATGGTCCGTATAAATTTGAACGTACCACCAGTTGGGCAACGGATGGCGTGCCGCTGGGAGGATATGGATATCCAGCAAAAAAGATCGGGCTGATACATTCTATGTTCCGGCCGAGCGATGATGCAACAGTTTTTCCATTTAATATACCCGGGAATTTTTTCGCTCTGCAATCGTTACAGCAGCTCGATAAAATGAGTTCGGGAGAAGGGGTCTTTATAGCAGGTTTAAGCCATGACTGTGAAGTTCTTTGGAAAAAGATACGGGATAAATTATCAGAATATTCGTTTAACCAGCATCCCCAAGCCGGTAAAGTAATAGCTTATGAAATAAATGGATTTGGCAGTTATAACCTGATGGATGATGCCAATGTTCCCTCGCTATTATCATTAGGATACCTGGACAATAACATACTCAAAGGCCAAGTGTATCAAAATACCCGGAATTTTGTTTTATCTGAAAACAACCCTTTCTTCTTCAAAGGTAAAGCCGCCGAAGGCATTGGCGGCCCGCACGTGGGCATGGATTATATATGGCCAATGAGTATCATCATGCGGGGGCTCACCAGTTTCGATGACAAAGAAATAAAAATGTGCCTGGATATGCTGCAGAAAACACATGCCGGTACCGGTTTTATGCATGAATCTTTCCATAAAGATGATGCAGCAAAATTCACCCGCAAGTGGTTTGCATGGGCCAATACCCTTTTTGGAGAATTTATATGGAAAGTTTATAAAGAAAGAAGACATTTGCTGAATTAATTTTTATGAAGACGCTGCTTTTTACCTCACTGTTTGCTTTAATTGCCTTGCTTATGCCCTCCAGTCTTAAGAAACGGGTCATCTTTTTTGGTGATTCCATTACCGAAGCAGGAATAAAACCCGGCGGGTATATCTCCCGGATGGATTCGATGACCGCAGCGCAGGGGTTAAGTGACCGCTATGAGTTGATGGGGTCGGGCATTAGTGGTAATAAAGTATACGATCTTTTTCTGCGGATGGAAGACGACGTACTTAAAAAGGAACCGGCCATCGTGGTCATTTATATAGGGGTAAACGATGTGTGGCATAAACGTACCGGTGGTACCGGAACCGATGCCGATAAGTTTGAACGGTTTTACAGTGCCATCGTTAAAAAACTGAAAGAAAAGAATATCCTGGTGGTACTTTGTACCCCGGCAGTGATAGGAGAACGTACCGACTTCAGCAATGAGCAGGATGGCGATCTCAATAAATACAGCAACATCATCCGGGACATTGCCGCTAAGAATAGTTTACCGCTGGTTGATCTGCGCAAAGCATTCCTGGATTATAACCTGAAGAACAACACAGCCAATAAAGAATCAGGTATTCTTACTACCGACCGGGTACACCTGAATGCAAAAGGAAACCAGTTGGTGGCCGATGAGATATGGAAAGTGCTTCAGGTGATCCAGTAATACTGCTATTAGGGCCCGGGATTCTTCCAATAATTCAGGCGATATACCGTTTTAATTGCATAACTACTGTACCATGCCCTCAAAAAAAGCCGGTCTGTCATTTTTGATATTGATAATCTCCTGCCTTCCTGCTGTGGCGGTTACCAGATATGTAAGCCCATCAGGCGCAGGTGCTATGAACGGAACTTCCTGGGCCAATGCATTTCCGGGTACTTCGCTGCAGTTCGCTATTTCTTCATCCATACCCGGCGACGAAGTGTGGGTAATGAGCGGAACCTATTATACAACCACTACTGCCAACCGGAATATTTATTTCAGCCTGGTGAACGGCGTGGCTGTTTACGGAAGTTTTAATGGCACCGAAACAACATTGTCTCAAAGAAGTTTCAGTTGTGGTTTCAGTTCGGTACTCAGCGCAGAGATCGGTGCGCCGGGGAATGCCGATAACAGTTATCATGTGATCAGTAACAGCAGCCTGAACAATACCTGCATTCTCGACGGGTTTACCATCAGGGATGGCCATGCAAATTTTGATCTGCTTGGCAATGATAGCCGCAGTCTCGGCGGCGGCATATTAAACAATGCAGCCAATGGAGGCACCTGCAGCCCTACCATCCGTAATTGTTTGTTCACCAATAATACGGCTGTGTTTGGTGGTGGCATATTCGATCACGGGCAGAACGGGGGTAATGCAAATCCTGTTATCACCAACTGCATATTTACACAAAATACGGCAACGGGTGGTGGGGGCGGCATCGATAATTTTGGATACAATGGCAATGCCAGCCCGGTGATCACCAATTGTATTTTTTATTTGAACACGGCTACCGACAGGGCCGGCGCCATGTATTGCTGGGGCGGGGGAAACGGAAATGCCAGTCCAACGATACTGAACTCAGCCTTCATAAATAATTCATCGGTTGATGGAGGAGCAATCGTTGCCGACCGTTCTAATTTCACCAGCGGAAACTCAGGTACGGCTACACCAACTATCCGCAACAGTATTTTTTGGGGAAATACGGCCAGTGGGGCTGGTCCGCAGTTCTATATTATCGGCGGCGCAGGCTTTGCTGCAACTTACTCGATAGTTGATGTAAGCAATCAAAATCCGCCACATGCCATCACAGGCCCGGGCACCGGAAATATTTTTACTGCACCCAATTTCCTGGATATATCAAATGCAATAGGCCCCGATAACTGCTGGCTTACCCTGGATGATGGACTACAGCTACAGAACGGCTCAGTGGGAATTAATACGGGCGACAATACCGGCCTGCCGCCAACAGACATCCGAAATTATAACCGCATCAGTAATGGCGTGGTTGATATGAACCCGTATGAATATCTTTCGGGTCCGCTGGCTGTAAAGTGGATCAGCTTATTCGGAAGGCCCAATGCAAAAACAAATCTTATATGCTGGAGTATTGAAACTAATGAGCATACCACTGCTTTTGACGTGGAACGAAGCAACGATGGCATTCAATACGAAAAGATCGGGGAAGTAACAGCCATGGCCAATCATACCGGGGAATTGTATCGGTTCACCGACGAACGGGTGAGCCAGCAAAAACATTTTTACCGGGTGCGGCAAAAGGATAGTCATGGCCAGTCTGCCCTCAGTACTTCCATTATGATAACAAACCAGGGAAATTCATTTGATGTACTGCTGTTCCCTAACCCCGCCAGGGAAAAAATAACCGTTGTTTTACCCGGAACGACCGGGGTAAATAAAGAGTTCTTACTCTTTAACAGTAATGGCATGTTACTGCGGAAGGTACGCATTCAGCAAGCGGCAACCCAGGTGAGTGTGGCAGATCTAAAACCCGGCCAGTACTTACTGGTGAACTATGAACTCGGTATCTTCTCCCGCTTTAATAAGATACCGTAGTTGCTGGCAAAATGTTAAAAATTTCTTAACTGAGATAATTTCAAGCGAACCATTTTGCAGTCGTTAAAAAATATTTATCTTCAGTTTTTACTTACTCTGTTCCCCACATTTTTACTCACCAACAAACAAACGCCATGAAGATGATTCAAAAACAACTGCTATGGGTTGTATCGGTATTGGTAATTACCGCTGCGGCCTGTACTTCCAAATCAGACAAAGAAGAAAAACCACCGCTGGTTGCGCTGGAAGATTTTTTTAAGAATGCCGATAAAACAGGCTGGCAGATATCTCCCGATGGGGAATATGTTTCCTACCGGTCGTCTCACCTGGGTCACATGAATGTATTTGTACGAAAGATCAGCGATTCTGTAGGAACCCCTGTAACCTTTGATTCGGTTCGTAATATTTCACAGTACCAGTGGAAGGGTAACCGCATTTTATACCTGCAGGATGTGGGTGGCGATGAAAACTTCCAGCTGTTCTCGGTATCCATCGATGGAAAGGATCAGAAGGCACTAACGCCTTTTCCTAAAGTAAGAACAATGATCCTGAACGACCTGCGGTATGTTGCCGGTAAGGAAAAGGAAGTGATGATACAGATGAATAAGCGGGATGCCCGTTTCTTTGACCCCTATAGCATCAATATTGAAACCGGTGAAACAAAAGTGCTTTACCAGAATGATAAGAATTACGACAGCTGGTACACCGATCATAATGGCGTTATCAGGCTGGCGGGTAAAACCGATGGTGTAAATATCACCCTGTTTCACCGGGCTACGGAAGCGGATCCGTTTGATTCGCTGCTGACAACAAGCTACAAAGAAACATTTGCGCCCAACTTCTTTACGTTTGATAATAAGAATATTTATGCCGCCAGCAATATCGGCAGGGATAAGATCGCCATTGTGGAATACGACCTGGCTGCTAAAAAAGAGATAAGGGTGGTTTACAGCAACAATGAGTACGACCTGGATGGCGTTGATTTTTCTGCTAAAAGAAAAGTGCTTCAGTCTGTTTACTTCACTTCCTGGAAAGGCGAACAGCATTTCTTAGACAAAGAAGCAGAAGCCGATTACAATAAAATGAAAGATAAATTCAAGGGGTACGAGATAGCCATTTACGGAAATAACAATGAAGAAGATAAATTCATTGTATGGACGGGCAATGATAAATTACCGGCGAAATTTTATTTCTACGATAAGAAGACCGGGGAAACAAAATACCTGGCTACATCAAGGCCCTGGTTAAAAGAAGAAGATATGGCCACCATGAAACCCATTGAGTATAAATCAAGAGACGGGTTGACCATACATGGCTACCTCACCTTACCAAAAGGAGTGGAAGCAAAGAACCTCCCGGTGATCGTTAACCCGCATGGGGGCCCCTGGGCAAGAGATGCATGGGGTTTTAATAATGAGGTTCAGTTCTTAGCCAACCGGGGTTATGCGGTATTGCAAATGAACTTCCGTGGTTCAACCGGTTACGGAAAAGATTTCTGGCTGAAAGGATCAAAGGAGTGGGGCAGAAAAATGCAGGACGATATAACCGATGGTGTTAACTGGCTGATAAAAGAAGGAATTGCCGATAAGAAAAAAGTGGCCATTTACGGAGGAAGCTATGGAGGTTATGCAACATTGGCCGGCGTTACGTTCACGCCCGACCTGTATGCCTGTGCGGTTGATTATGTAGGGGTATCAAACATGTTCACGTTTATGAACACGATACCTCCTTACTGGGAGCCATTTAAAAAACAGATGTATGAACTTGTAGGTGATCCTGCAAAAGACAGTGCCCTGCTTGCCGAAGTTTCTCCGGCTTTGCATGTTGGAAATATCAAAGCGCCGCTCTTCATTGCCCAGGGTGCTAACGATCCAAGAGTGAACAAGGCCGAAAGCGACCAGGTAGTGGAAGCATTGAAGAAAAGGGGTGTAGAGGTAGAATATATGGTGAAGAATGACGAAGGCCACGGTTTTGCCAATGAGAACAACCGCATCGATTTTTATAAAGCGATGGAAAAATTCTTCGATAAACATTTAAGTGGTAAACCGGCAGAACAGAAAAAACAATAAGCAGTTCAATAAAAAAACATCCCGCTTTTAGCGGGATGTTTTTTTATGTAGTAATTCAGTTAAGCCGTTCTTGCATTGGAACTTTCTACCACTGTGTATTTTAACTTCAACGTGAGGAACCATTTTTCAATATACGTATACGAGAGCCAGGATACTAAAATGGTAGCGGCCGTAACAAAGCTGTACACCAAAGCGTATTTAGGTACCGGCGGCATGCTTAGGTCTTTAAGGATCTTTGCGGAGAAGAAGATGACCAGCGGGTGTATCACATAAATGCCGTAGGATATCTTACCAAGAAAATCGCAGGGTTTGATATCCAGGTTCACCAGCCGGTTCTTTACGGTGACCTGCCCCATGATCAGTGCCACGGTAACCACGCTCACAATCTCATGATCGATGATGGAGGCGATATGAAAAATGTTCAGTAACAGCAATACAATCACAAACCAGGCAACCACCTGCGTCGCTTTTGACGTGAAGATATTTAGGAACAATGCATGCTTGTTGAAATATAGGATGGCGCCCAGGCTCCCGATCAGCATACAGTCGAAGCGGATCACATCAAAGCAGGCCGCCAGGATGGAACGGGGGTATAAAAAATGAAAACTGCATTTTAAAATAACGAACACCGTGATGAACCCGATCACAAATGCGATAAGGTTCTTTTTAATTTTTTTCACCACCCAGGGCCAGAACAGGTAGTATTGTTCTTCCACACCCAGCGACCAGTAGTGACGCAGGAACGGCAATGGCGTATCCGTTATATGCGGAATATTGGCTGCAAAGAAAACATAGGTAAGCAACATGTTGCCGTTAAAAGGCATGTTGTACACAAAGATCACCACCAATGCTGCCGCCAGGTACAGGTAGTAGAGCGGCCATATCCTTAATATCCTGCGGAAGTAAAACTTCTTAATGCCTATTTCCTGCTTTTGTTTTTCGGCCAGTAAGAGGTAGGTGATCAGGAAGCCGCTGAGTGCAAAGAAAATGGTAACACCAAAACCCGCCATGGCAAAACCTTTTGGTGAGCCATCTGCCAGTGTTCCGAAAATGTAGGGATCAAGGTTGAATAGTTCAAAATCACGGGTAAGGTGAAACACAACCACCGATAAGGCAGCCAGTGCCCTTAAGCCATTGAGTCCGGGAAAAAATATTGGTTTATTGCTGGACATTAATTTCAGTAACGAAGCAGTATCGGTTTGTTGGTTGATGCGTTAACGCCTTCGGCCCGGGTTAAATTGCAGGAGGCCTGCAATTTCTGTTATACAACGCTTACCAGGTAATAGTTCTTCTTTCCTTTTTGTACCAGCAGGTATTTGTTGTGCAGCAGCAATGCAGGCCCGATCTTCATATCGGTGCTTTCCACTTTATTTCGGTTGATGCTTACGCCACCGCCCTGTACCATCTTTCTAGCTTCACCCTTGCTTGGGAAGATGGAGGATTCTGCTAAAAATGAGACCACATCAATACCTGATGCTATTTTTTCTTTGGCAAGACCTATTTTCAAAACACCGTCCATACCTTCCAGGTCGGCTATGCCCAGGCTTTCTGCCGGCGCATTTTGATTGGCAAATAATTTTTCGGTTGTTTCAATTGCTTTATTATACTCATTGGCTCCGTGTACCAGTATGGTCACTTCTTTGGCAAGCGCTTTTTGTAAAACCCTTTTCGAAGCGTCTTTCTTTTGCTCGGCGATCAGTCCGTTAATGGCTTCCTGACTGAGAAACGTAAATATTTTGATCCAGGTTTCGGCATCGCTGTCATTTGCATTGAGCCAGAACTGGTAAAACTGGTAAGGGGTTGTCTTCTTGGCATCCAGCCATATATTTCCCTGTTCGGTCTTGCCAAACTTACCGCCATCGGATTTTTTTATCAGCGGGCAGGTAAAGGCAAAGGCTTCCCCGCTGCATTTTCTGCGGATAAGTTCGGTACCGGTCACGATATTTCCCCATTGATCGCTTCCGCCCATCTGCAGTTTGCAATTCCTGTTCTGGTACAGCCAATAAAAATCATATCCCTGCACAAGCTGGTACGTGAATTCTGTAAAACTCATCCCGTTCTCTCCCTCCAGTCTTTTTTTCACACTGTCTTTTGCCATCATGTAGTTAACGGTGATGTGCTTTCCCACATCCCTGATAAAACTGAGAAAGGAGAATTCCTTGAACCAATCGTAATTATTCGCCATCTCAGCGGCATTCGGCTTGCTTTTATCAAAGTCTAAGAACTTTTCAAGTTGAGCCTTAACGCAGGCCACATTATGATTCAGTATGTCTTCACTCAGTAAATTTCTTTCTTCGCTTTTACCACTGGGGTCGCCCACCATACCGGTGGCACCGCCAACCAGGGCAATAGGCTTGTGTCCTGCCTTTTGCAAATGAACCAACAAAATGATGGGTACCAGGCTGCCAATGTGCAGGCTGTCGGCCGTGGGGTCAAAGCCGATGTAGGCCGTGGTCATTTCCTTGTCTAACTGTTCCTTTGTGCCGGGCATAATATCCTGTATCA
>DAOLIP010000128.1:0-8642 GCA_035328475.1 Ferruginibacter sp. | reverse complement strand
AAAATCCCACGATCTGATGTACAGGGATGGGAGCTATATGTATTATGACACCTATCTGGGCGGCAGCAAGTTCGCCGGAGAAGAAGCGCTCTGGATATCGGATAATCCCTATTGGTGCATGAACTACGCGGGACGGGTCATTGGCGAACACTTCAGCGGTGATTTTTTGAAAATAACCTTAAAACTTTCTTCCGTCAATTCTTCCCAGTCTGTTGTTGTAAAATTCAGTATCTCCGGCAGGGGAGTGAATGCTGTTTCATTGGTTGGTTTTGAAAAACGGTTCCAGGGACAAACATCCTGGCATACATCACATCCAAACATCCAGTTATCGAATTTTCCTTTCATTTCACCGGGGATCAGCGCCTCTTTTAATTCAATGGTGAAGTAAGAGATGCATTTGCTGCCATCAACTACTTTATCGGGCAGAATGGCATCGGTGGGGCATTCGTCAATACATTTTGTACAGGTGCCGCAATAATCTTTTATAAAAGGATCGTCATATTCCAGTTCCAGGTCGGTGATAAGCGTAGCAATGAAAAAAAAGGAACCCGATTGTTTGTTGATGAGGTTGCCGTTCTTACCCACCCACCCGATGCCTGCTTTTTGTGCCCAGCTTCTTTCTAATACCGGAGCGCTGTCAACAAAACCCCTTCCGTTTATTTCCCCCACCTGTTCTTTTATTTGCTGCAGAAATAGTTTCAGTTTCTTTCTTATCACTTCGTGGTAGTCGTTGCCATAAGCATATTTTGAAATTTTAGGTGCCGGCTTGTTTTGCTGTTGCAGTGGATAATAATTAATGAGTAAAGTAATGACTGATCTTGCTCCCGGAACAAGTTTGCACGGATCGGTGCGCAGGTCAAAATGGTTGGCCATATAAGTCATGCTCCCGTTAAAACCCTTGCTGAGCCAGGATTCAAGCCGCCGTGCATCATCATCAAGCCGTTGGGCTTTTGCAATGCCGCAAAAATCAAAACCCAGTTGTCGTGCCGCTGCTTTTACAGAATATGTTTGTTGCTGAATGTTCATTCACTTGTCTTCAAGGTGCAGTTTGTGAAAGAAACGGTGCGTTATCGGTGCCAGGATGATACCAATGGTGGTGATGAACATTACCCCGCTGAATAAAGCATAGCAGGAGGCAAATACTTTGGCTGTTTTTGATAAAACGATGTGTACATCAATTACCGGCCCCATGCCGCTTAATATCATGGAAGCATTCAGCAGGCTGTCGTACCAGTCAAATTCGGGGATGGTAAGTTTATAACCAATAACGCCAATCAGCAGGCAAAGCAGTAATATAAAAAGCGAAAAGAAAAAGTTCTTCCATAGCCGGCGGTAATAAATATGCCGCGGGGCAAGCGGTTGCTTTTTGTGTTCGTACACGATGAACCTGTTTGGGTAAAAGTACAAAAAGCCGGATAATAAATGTTTGAAGAAAGAACAACTGTTTTAAAACCTCAGTTCATAGCCAAGGGTGGCGATACTTTCCAGGAATCCAAAGCTATGCGTTACCCTGTTGCCTTTATTCTTATTGGTGTTTGCCAGTGCATTCACATACTTCACATACCCGGCTTTGCCGGTAAGTTCAAAAAATATCCGGGGCAGTGCATAAAGCCTCACTCCGGCTTCCGCACTGATATTATAACCTGCAATATGAAACTGGTTGTTCAGGCGATCGCCCCGCCAGGTGAAATCGGTACGGGGGATATTGATACCTGCCCCCAGTTTCCACACACCGGTTATCAAAGGCCTTGAATGAGACGCTGTATGTAAGAGAATATGCTGGCTCACATAATTAAGATGAAGCCAGTTGGCGCCGTCAGTGTGTTCAAAATGTAAGAAAGTATCGGGGTTGAGAATACTGTCGCCATCCACGTATTGTCCGTCGATCGTTCCGGTAACACGGACTTTTTGCCCGTCGGTAACCACATATTTGGCATGATCAAAGTTCAGTTCAATGGCCTTGCTGCGTTTTCTGTTCAGGTAAAAGCCGATGCGGTAATTGTATTGCGGGATGGAAATATCGCCCGGCTTCTTGTATATCGCATCAAAATCACCTTTGTCGTGTGCCGATACTTTGTGAATGGTAAAATTATTGCCATTACTCATTTTGAAATGGATATTGCTGCGGGTAAAGCTTTCAGTGTTATATCCCCATTGAAGGTACATGCCGGTGAGCACTTGTTTTTTTTTGCGCTGGGCATCGGCTGGTGAAAATACCGCTAATAAAATGAGGATGGTAAGAAACCGGTAAGCAGTTGCTTTCATAAGGTGCTAACAACGGCAACTAATAGCCGCCTTTTTATTGGGCGCAAAAATAAGGGAATAAAACAATAAGTCAATTACTTGTTCACGAGCATATGGCCGGCTGCAGCAGGATATAATTAATAGCGATCTTTCTTGGCAGAAGCCGGGTTCTTTTCAGCTGGGAAACGCATTTTTTACAACCTGCAACAATAGCATAAAAGCCAAATCAGGGCTGCATATGCGGCAGGTGATACCAGGAAATATGCCATATTAGCGTGGAATCTGATATTGGATTGGGTTTTGAGCCCATTATCTAAAATCAAGTAAAATGAGTTTGCAGAATCTCACCATAAAGTCGCAGGAAATATTGCAGCAGGCCCAGCAACTGGCATTTAGTGCCGGTAATACCAGCATTGAAACGGAGCACATCCTGAAGGCATTGCTGAATGATAAGGATTCTCCCGTGGAATTTTTATTGAAAAAGAACAATGTTAACCTCAGTTATGTAGAAGATAAACTGGACGAAGCCCTGTTGAAACTTCCCAAAATTTCTGCCGGCGAACCCGCCCAATCATTAAGTCGTGATGCGAATAATGTACTCTTGCGTTCTACCGCTTCATTAAAAACATTCAAAGACGAGTTTGTGAGTGTTGAACATATGTTACTTGCATTAACGCAGGGCAGTGATAACACGTCTAAGATATTAAAAGATGCCGGCCTTACTGAAAAAGGACTGGTCGCCGCAATCAAGGACCTGAAAAAGGGATCTACTATTTCATCGCAGACATCCGAAACACAATTCAATGCACTCAATAAGTATGCAAAGAACCTGAATGAAATGGCGAGGGCCGGAAAGCTTGACCCGGTGATCGGGCGGGATGAGGAGATACGCAGAACGCTTCATATCTTATCCAGGAGAAGTAAGAACAACCCGATACTGGTAGGTGAACCTGGTGTAGGTAAAACAGCCATTGCTGAAGGTCTGGCTATGCGTATTGTAAACGGGGATGTGCCGGAGAACTTACGGTCAAAGATCATTTATGCGCTGGACATGGGGCAATTGATCGCCGGTGCAAAATATAAAGGCGAGTTTGAGGAGCGGCTGAAATCAGTGGTAAAGGAAGTAAGCAGCAGTGAAGGCGAACTGATCCTGTTCATTGATGAGATACATACCCTGGTGGGCGCTGGCGGCGGAGACGGGGCCATGGATGCAGCCAACATTTTAAAACCGGCTTTGGCAAGAGGAGAGCTGCGGGCCATTGGTGCAACCACGTTGAATGAATACCAAAAATTCTTTGAAAAGGACAAGGCATTGGAACGCCGGTTTCAGAAAGTGATGATAGACGAACCAAGCGTTGAAGATGCGGTTTCTATCCTTCGCGGATTGAAAGACCGTTATGAGACCTATCATCATGTATTGATAAAAGATGAAGCCATTATTGCGGCAGTAGAATTATCGAACCGGTATATTACCGATCGGTTCTTACCCGATAAAGCCATTGACCTTATTGATGAAAGTGCCGCCAAGCTCCGTTTGGAAATGAACAGTATGCCGGAAGAACTGGATGAACTGGAAAGACGTATACGCCAGCTTGAAATTGAACGGGAAGCCATCAAAAGAGAGAATGACGAACAGAAGTTAAAGCAACTGAACACCGACATATCAAATCTATCTGTAGAAAGGGATACGTTCAAAGCAAAATGGCAGCAGGAAAAGGAAATTGTGGAAAAGATACAGAATGCCAAGGCGGAGATCGAAAACCTAAAGCTGGCTGCCGATAAAGCGGAACGGGAAGGTGATTACGGAAGAGTGGCAGAGATAAGATATGGTAAGGTACAGGAGCAGGAGCGGATCGTGGAGGAGTTCACCAAACAATTATCGGCCATCAACGAAAAAAGACTTTTAAAAGAAGAAGTAGATGCAGAAGACATAGCCGAGAACGTAGCCAAGGCCACCGGCATACCCGTAATGAAGATGATGCAAAGCGAAAGAGAAAAACTGCTTCACCTGGAAGAAGAGTTGCATAAAAGAGTGGTAGGGCAGGCCGAGGCTATTGAAGCAGTATCGGATGCCATCAGACGGAGCCGGGCTGGTCTGCAAGACCCAAAAAAGCCGATCGGTTCATTTATCTTCCTGGGAACCACGGGAGTAGGTAAAACTGAGCTGGCCAAAGCCCTGGCCGACTATCTTTTTGATGATGACAGCATGATGACCCGTATAGATATGAGCGAATACCAGGAAAAACACGCTGTGAGCCGGCTTTTGGGTGCTCCTCCGGGCTATGTAGGCTATGACGAAGGCGGGCAGTTGACCGAGGCTGTGAGGCGGAAGCCCTACAGTGTGATTTTGCTGGATGAAATTGAAAAGGCGCATCCTGACGTTTTTAACGTATTATTGCAGGTATTAGACGATGGAAGGCTAACCGATAACAAGGGTCGTATGGTTAATTTTAAAAATACGATCATCATTATGACCAGCAATATGGGAAGCCATATTATCCAGGATAACTTTGAAAAGGTTACCGAGGCCAATAAAGAGAAAGTGGTGGAAAAGACCAAGGTGGAAGTGATGACTCTTTTAAGACAAACGATCCGCCCGGAGTTTTTGAACAGGATCGATGAAGTGATCATGTTTGAGCCTTTGATGAAGAAGGAGATCAAGGGCATCATCCGCTTGCAACTGGAAGGCCTGAAAAAATTAGTGGCACAATCGGGAATCAATCTTCAGTACAGCGATTATGTAATGGATTTCCTGGCAGAGAATGGATATGATCCGCAGTTTGGAGCAAGACCCTTGAAGCGGCTGATTCAAAAAGAAATTGTGAACCAGTTGAGCAAACGGATACTGGCGGGCGATATTGACAAGACAAGGCCGGTACTGGTGGATGTGTTTGATGGAACGGTGGTGTTCCGCAACGAAGCGATAAAAGAAATGCTTCAGAAAGAAAAGAAAAATTAAAACAGAATAATAAATAACAAAAGCTGTTCAAACGAACAGAAAAAGGACAAACATTATGGCAATGAAAGCAAAAGAGGTAGTAGAGATCATTTCACCGAAGGAAATATTTGTGGGTAACAAAAATGCACCCGTTACATTAGTTGAATTCGGGGAATACGAAAACGAAGATTGTGCAAAGGCAAATGAAGTGGTAAAAAAATTGCTGGAAGAATTTGATGGTAAGATACGTTTCCAGTTCCGCCATTTCCCGCTCACCAGGATCCATCAGCGCTCTATGAAGGCCGGCGAAGCCGCAGTGGCAGCTTCACAGGCGGGAAAGTTCTGGGAGATGCACAACATACTTTTCGACAACCGCCGCCAGTTGGGTACCACCAGTTTAAAACTGTATTCAAAGGAGGCCGGGGTTGTTAACAAACATTTCCTGGATGACCTGTTGAACTCTACCTATGGCTGGCAGGTAATGAACGATCTGAATGAAGGCATCGACCGGGGTATCAGTGAGATCCCTGCTTTCTTCATCAATGGCGAAAAACTTACAACCAAGCCTACGTACGAGAACCTGAGTAAGAACATTACTTCAGCTTTGCGAAAGGCAAAAAGAAAAGCCCCTGTTAAACAAAGGGCTTAAAGATACGGGGCCGCTTCCGCAGGAAGCGGCCTTTTAATTTACTTCAACGGTGTATCCCACAAATTCTTTTCCATTCACAAGGATCATAACCGGGAAACTGTTTTCTTCATCAAATTTATAGGAGAAAGAGAGTGTTCCGCCGCTGTATACAAAATCCACTTCTTTCAATTTGTATCTTTTCTTTTCGCCCATACCCAGCGATACAGAAGTAATGGGCGCCCGGTCGTTCCCGAGTATATAAGTGAAATAAACCGGCTTGTTCAATTTTGTTTTGAGCGTGCCATCATCTGGCGTAAGTTTCTTTATGCCGTATTCCATGGCTGTTGTTCTGATCAAGGGTAATGAATAGAATTCACCCTTGCCCCTGGGGCCGGGGCCCAGTTTCCAGGCTTCGTTATTTGGAAAATGTTGCAGGTTAAAACTGGCCTTGTCTGTAAAAAAGTAAGCATCAGAATACGATTTGGTAAATGTCTTCATATCGGCATCCAGGTAACCGCTCCCAAAGCCGGGGTCTACATAATACCAGGTGTCGGGACTTTGGCCCAATTGCACCACGGCCCAGCTGTGATTGATCTCAGTTCCTTTTTCACCGATCTGGCTGGTATTGTATTTTACAAATCCATCCACGGTAAGGCAGCGGATGTTGGCGCTGCTGCACATATCCTGGAACAGGCTGGCAAAACCGAGCCCCACTGCTTTACGGGAAGCCAGCACATCGGCAGGTTTATTCTTCTGCATATTACTGGTACGGGCCGCCTTTACATCGTAGGTAATATTCATCGCTATCCAGGCATAAATTGCACGTAATTTGTCCGTCTTATCTTCAAAATGATTGATCACCACATTATCAATGGTGGCCGTACTCATGCCCTCCATGGGTCCCAGCCCCTTTATATACTCATCAATAGCTTTAAAATCCCGGCCACCGGTCTGGGCGGTTGTGTTCATCGATATCACAACAAGAATAGAAAAGAAATATTTTTTCATAGTTTAAAAATAAGGAGCTAATGTTGAATAAAAATAAAATTGTTATAAGTGGATTTAAGGCGGTTATTTAAAATCAAAAAGCGTAGCTGTAAAAACACCTCTTTCCCTTTTTTTAAAAATGGCTTTCCAGTTCCCGTTGTACCGTATGAGTGAAGGAACCGTGTATTCGCCAAACCTTGTCATCACCACTTCCATAGTCACTTTAAAGTCATAAACCGCTGCATCGTAGCTCAGCGAATAATTCCGCCCCAGCACTTCAAACGTATTGCTGTCGAACCAGGTGGTCATCTCATCGATCACCACCGAGCTTTTATTTCCCGGTTTCACTTTCTGGGAAAAAATGTAACAATTCTGGTTATTGTAAATGCCCATGTCAATGCTCATATCATAGTAATCGGCCATTTCATCATCGTAGATGGCTGTTTTGTTGCTCATGAACGGCAGGCCGTTGATCCGCTTTCCGGGATTGAAGAAGAGCATTTTCAGTTGCTCTTTATTTTTTTCCATACCGCTTTTGCCGGAGGTGCTGAACTCTCTTCCGGCAACAATATTGTCTTCTCCGCAAACAGAATCTTTTGTAAAGAACAAGGAAGCATACAACTGGGCGGTATAATAATTAAAGTTTCGGTATTCATCATAGATATCACCGGTAACCTGTTCTTCCAGTGTTTCCATCGAACGGCAATTGTTCGTACGCAGTTGTTTTGTCTTGCTGTGCAGGCCGGCTTTTATCTTTCCATCGCTGTTGTTCATGCGGATATCGTTGATGGCCGTAAAGCCAAGAACATGAAGATTCCGGAACGCCTTATAAAAAGAAGTGTCGTTCTTTATCCGTTCAATGAATACCGGGATGTTGAGTTTATTGTTCACCACCACTTCGCGGAGGGTGATGGTCTTCTTGCCTATATTGACGATGCTGTCGTTGTTCTCCTGTGCCAGGCCCCTGTTGCAGAAGATGAAACAAAGAAAAGCAGGCAGGATCCTTTTTGTCATTTCTGCGGCGGTTGTATGCGTTATTTGGGGAATACCATGCGGTAATCAACATTGATCTTTCCTTTGGAAATATCGTCGAGTTTGCGCTTTAGCAATTTTCGTTTTAGCGGCTTAATATGATCAATGAATAACTTTCCTTCAATATGGTCGTATTCGTGGAGGATGATACGGGCTGTTAACCCGTTGAATGTTTTGATGTGCGGTTGAAAATGTTCATCCACAAATTCGATCTCAATTTTTTCATTGCGGTAAACATCTTCCCGTATTTTGGGAATGCTGAGGCAGCCTTCGTTGTACGACCATTCTCTTCCGTCCAGTTTTAAAATGCGGGCATTGATGAAAACGCCTTTATAACCGGGCGCATCGGGGTAGTCGTCTTTCTCATCTTCATCCTGGTTAAGAAAAATCTGCTCACTGTCTATCACAAACAGGCGGATGGGTACATTCACCTGCGGTGCTGCCAGCCCCACGCCATTGCTGTTATACATGGTTTCCCACATATCGGCGATCAGTTTGTCCAGGTGGGGATAACCGGCTGTGATGTCGTCACATACCTTGCGTAAGACCGGCGAACCATATGCTACAATCGGAAGGATCATCTGTAATGTTAATTGTTATCAGTTAATTGGTGCTGACTGCAAATTTAACTCTTATCAGCAATTCAGCAATTGGGCAATTCAGCAATGCAATCCTTACATATTTGATTGAAGGTATTCCTGCAATATTATCGTAGCTGCTATAAGGTCCACATTTTTTTTGTCCCGGCGGTCTTTTTTCTTCATGCCCATTTCCAGCATGGCGTCTTTGGCCATTTTGGAAGTATAGCGTTCA
>DAOLIP010000127.1:0-8712 GCA_035328475.1 Ferruginibacter sp. | reverse complement strand
AACTGGTGACACCCGGTGTTGCCACCAGCGATAAATTACTGGAACACAGCAGCAATAATTTTCTGGCAGCGCTGCATTTTGATGGGGAGAAGACCGGAATCGCATTTCTCGACATAAGCACCGGTGAATTTTTTGTTGCCGAAGGCGATAAGGAATATGCCGATAAATTATTGCAGAGCCTGAAACCTGCCGAAGTTATTTTTCAGCGCAGCCAGCAGAGATATTTCAAAGAGAACTTCGGCACCCGGTTTTTCACCTACACATTGGAAGAGTGGATCTTTGCAGAAGCGTATGCCACCGAAAGTTTATTGAAACATTTCGCCACACATAGTTTGAAAGGGTTTGGCGTTGAGGGAATGAAGACCGGTATCGTGGCTGCCGGAGCCATACTGCATTATTTAAAAGATACCGAACATCCCAACCTGGGGCATATCACTTCCATACAACGGATCGACCGGGAAGAACATCTGTGGATGGACCGCTTCACCATCCGCAACCTGGAATTGTTTGGCGGTGCCGAAGGAAGCAATACGTTATTGAGGGTGCTTGACAATACCGTGTCTGCCATGGGCGCCCGGTTACTGAAACGCTGGATGGTGCTGCCGCTGAACAGCATTGCAAAGATCAACGAGCGGTTGAATGCAGTGGAGTTCCTGATAAAAGAAGTAGAGTTACGGAATAAAATTTCACAATACATAAAACAGGCAGGCGATGTGGAGCGGCTGGTGAGTAAAGTACCGCTGAAGAAAGTGAACCCGAGAGAAGTGCTGCAGATCGCAAAAGGATTGCAGCAAACCGAACTGATAAAATCTCGCTGTGAAAATTCAGGAAATGATTACCTGAAAAGACTGGGTGATTCGCTCAATCCCTGCAAATACATTTTAGACAAGATCATTAAAGAGATCAGCGAAAATCCGCCGGCTGCAGCCTCCAAAGGTTCGGTGATCGCGGCAGGCGTGAATGAAGAGCTGGATGCTTTGCGCAAAATAGCCAGCGGTGGTAAAGATTACCTGATCGAACTGCAGCAGAAAGAAGCGCTGGCCACCGGCATCTCTTCCTTGAAGATAAGTTTCAACAATGTATTCGGTTATTACCTGGAAGTGACCCATGCACACAAATCAAAGGTACCCGGCACCTGGATACGCAAACAAACCCTGGTGAATGCCGAACGCTACATCACGCCCGAATTAAAAGAATACGAAGAAAAAATTGTGGGCGCCGAAGACAAGATGCTGCAGATAGAAATGCAGCTCTTTGAAGAATTATTAAACGAACTGCAGGATTACATCGCCCCCATGCAGGTGAACGGGCATGTAATGGCGGTACTGGACTGCCTTTGCTGCTTTGCCAATAATGCACTCTATTATAATTATAAGAAGCCGTTGATCGAAGACAATTTCATTCTTGATATCAAAGACAGCCGGCACCCGGTGATAGAAAGAAACCTGCCGGCAGGTGAAAGCTATATTGCCAACGATATCTTCTTAGACCCCACTGTACAGCAGATTATCATTCTTACCGGTCCAAACATGAGTGGTAAAAGCGCCTTGCTGCGGCAAACGGCCCTCATTACCCTGATGGCGCATATGGGAAGTTTTGTTCCGGCAAGCGATGCAAAAATTCCACTCACTGATAAAATCTTTACGAGGGTAGGGGCCAGCGATAATTTAAGCGGCGGCGAAAGTACCTTTATGGTGGAGATGAATGAAACGGCCAGCATCATCAACAATCTTACAAAACGCAGTTTGATACTGCTTGATGAAATAGGAAGGGGAACATCCACGTACGACGGTATCAGTATTGCCTGGAGCATTGCCGAGTTCCTGCACAATTCATCCCATCAGCCCAAAACATTATTTGCAACCCACTATCATGAGCTGAATGAGCTGGAGAATAAATTCTCCGGCATCAAAAATTTTCATGTAACCAATAAAGAGGTCGGTAATAAAATAATCTTCCTTCGGAAACTTGCTCCCGGCGGAAGTACCCACAGTTTTGGTATCCACGTGGCCCGCATGGCCGGCATGCCGCCTGTACTGATAGAAAGGGCGAATGAGATATTAAAGCAACTGGAACTTAGCCGGGAAGACGGTAAAACGGATAACGCAGATGAAGCGATAAAAAAACTGAATGCTCCTAAAATGCAACTCAGCATTTTTGACACCCACTCCATAACTTTTGATGAAATAAGAAAGCTGCTGGAAGAAACAGACATCAACCGCCTTACCCCGGTGGAAGCCTTATTAAAACTCCAGGAAATAAAAGCGAAGGTGAAGTAAAGGCATAAAAATTGCGATGGCTTATGTAATTGCCTGTTTTTCTTCATCAAACCTGTTAAAATCGTATTAACACTTGCAGCGTAAAGGCTATATATAGCGTCTTTATAATAATTTTACCGCAATTATGATCAAAAGAATAGTTACCCTTTTTATACTTACTGTTGCCGTTGTTTTAAGCGTTCATGCACAGCCCTGCAGCCTGCCCGGTATGACGCCCGATAAAGCCATTCCTGTTTGCGGTACCTCTGTTTTTCACCAGAACCTGGTAACCAATTGCGATGGACCCAATGTTGCCCAAACAGGTTGTGCAATAGGCATCACTTCCAGCAGTTCCTTCTGGTATAAATTCACCTGTTACCAAACGGGCACTTTAGGATTTTTGATCAGCGGCATTTCCAGTACAGATGATTATGACTGGGTGTTGTTTGATATCACGGGCCGTAGTCCAAATGATGTTTTTTCGAATCCGGCATTGGCCATTTCTATAAACCTTTACGGCGCAGGCAGCGGACCTGCACCGTTTCCTGAATCACCTACCGGTTGCAGGGCAGGTGCCACCGGGAATGTTCACTGCGAAGGATCGGCCAACGGAAATACCCCGTTCAATGCCATGCCAACGATAACAGTAGGGCATGAATACTTGCTGATGGTTACAAACTGGACAAAGAGCACTACCGGGTACGATCTTAGTTTTACCGGAGGCAGTGCAAGCATCACCGATCCCAAAGAACCGCATTTGCTCAATGCAAAAGCCGCCTGCGATGGTACCAGCATCACCATCAAAACCAATAAACGGATGAAGTGCAACAGCCTTTCAGCCAATGGTTCCGAATTCACCATCGCACCACCGGTAGCAAACGTGATATCGGCCAGTGGTTTTGGATGTGCCAGTGGTTTTGATATGGATTCATTAACGCTCACCCTGGATGCGCCGCTTCCTCCCGGCAATTATACCATCACCATCAAGAACGGTTCAACCGATGGAAATACGATCCGGGATGCCTGCGACCGGGAAATTCCGGTGGGTGAAAATATTCCTTTGGTTGTGTTTCCGCTGATACCAACACCGATGGACAGTTTGACCAAACCGGGTTGTTCACCGGATGAATTGATACTTGTGTTCCGGAAAAATATGAAGTGCAATTCCATTGCCCCCGATGGAAGTGATTTTAGAGTAACCATGGTCTCCGGTACTTCACCTGTTACGGTTGTCAGTGCATCAGGTAACTGTTCAGCAGACGGGCTAACACCCATCATCAAAGTAAAATTATCGGCGCCCATACAAACAAAGGGCACGTACCGGCTGGAATTACAGGTTGGAAATGATAATAATACTATTGGAGATGAGTGTAGCCAGTTTACGGCTGCCGGATCCTTTTTGATATTCAATACCAAGGATACGGTGAATGCCGACTTTACATACAATATAGTGTACGGATGCCTGCGTGATACGGTCAATTATGTACACGACGGAAGAAATGAAGTGAATGTTTGGAAATGGAACTTTGATAACCTGCGTACCAGCCGATTGCAAAGTCCTTCTATCATTTATGGTTCGTTCGGGTTGAAGCAAACACAACTGATCGTATCAAACGGGGTATGCCACGATACCAGCGCCATCATCCCGATATTACTGGATAATGAACTAAACGCCGCTTTTGAAACCAATGCGGTGATCTGTCCGAATGAGCAGGCTGTTTTTAAAGACAACAGTATCGGTAATATCGTTTCCTGGAGATGGGATTTCGACAATGGCAATACCAGCAACCTGCAATCGCCACCGGCGCAATCGTACCAGACCACCACCGTTACCCGGAATGTTTTTCCACGGCTAATCGTTCAGAATAATTTTGGTTGCTTTGATACGGCCGTACAAAAGATCATCGTTCCCAATAGTTGCTATATTGCCGTTCCCAATGCCTTTACACCCAATAAAGACGGGCTGAATGATTACCTGTACCCGTTGAATGCATATAAAGCAACTGACCTGCGGTTCCGTGTTTACAACCGGGTAGGGCAATTGGTTTTTGATACCCGTGACTGGACAAAGAAATGGGATGGAACATTCAAAGGCCAGGGCGCCGACCTGGGAACTTATGTTTGGATACTGCAATACACCAGCACCGAAACAGGTAAGCGGGTAGAGCAGAAGGGGACAACGATATTGATGCGGTAGGAAAGAAAGAACAAGGGATAACATTGATAATACAGGGTTATACCGATGATAAATAAAACCCGGTAAGACGATGAAATTTTACCGGGTTTATTATGCCGCTTATTCTAAAGCCGGATCCTAACTTCCCTCCGCTCCCAAAAATGCGTGCGAATTGGTGAAATAAAACACCCGTGATGTTTCATTTCTTAAAATGCTGAGGATATTATCAAACATGGTTACAGACTGGTGCATATAAATGATACCACCACTCATGCTGTCAGCAGGGATAGCCGTACCGATGTCCACAAAGCGAATATATCCCAGGGGTGTTAATCCATCGAAAAGGGAGAGTTGTGCACGGAAGCCCTGGTAACCATTAGGATCACCATACACTAAAACCTCAAACTTTGTTACGTTTGCCATAGATTTATTATTTAGGGGTTTGAAATACGATTGCTTATCCCATCAGTTTTCTCCGCTCATCCCGTTCTTCACGCAGCATGGCGCCGAAATCCATTTTACGAACCATAGTCTTTACCACCAAGGCGATGCGTTTTATTTTGGTGGGTTCAGTTTTGGCAGAATCGATCCACTTGGTAAAATAATTGCGGTGACTTTGCGGCAAAGAATTAAAATATTCCAACGCTTCCGGTTCGTCCTGCAAACATTCTATCAGTTCTGCCGGCGGAAGAATAGGGGAATGATCGAGTTCCAGTTGTACTTTTAATGCAGCACCAAAACGTTTGCCTGTGGCTTTTCTTATCGCTGCATTGATGGGTAAAATAAAATCGCCTTTACCCATGGGTATCAATGCGGTCTTCTCTATTTGAAGATCATCCAGTTTGCCTTTTACCCGGTACGACTTCTTTACCCCCGGGTTTAATTTTTTTGCAATCCTGGCCGGTACTACGATGTAGGTCCAACCGGTCTTTTCACCCTGTTTAGCGAACTTTTCTATCGTGGCATTGAAGGAGACCATGGAAAATTTGTAACAATTTATTCGTTAATTTAATTTACGGTACCTGGTTCCGATATAATCAACAAAGTCAGGCTCAATGCCCTGTTGCCGGATCAGTGTCTGCACTTGTGCCCGGTGATGAACAGAATGAAGATTCAACTGCAGGGCGATGTCTTTAGGTTTTGCGGCCCACTGGCCGTTATCAAAACCAATGAAATGTACTTCGGTATCCAGCTCTGTATCTGTCTTAGCATTCAAATAATCCATCCAGTGACCTAAGCTCCTGGTCCATTCGCTTTCAAGTTCTGCAATGGAATATACGGGATCCCACCACGACATCTGCGGGGCATTGGGGTCTTGTGTTATCCTCGCCATCCATTTGTACTGGCTGTTTATTAAATGACTGAAAAGTTTTACCGCTTCTTCCTTATCATGAAGCTGAACTATTTTAATGAGTAGTTTTTTATTGGTCATGTCATTGTAACGGAACAGGTCGAGTAAATGTTCTCTGATACGCATGTCTTATTTGTTTTAACTGCTGCATTAAAATTGAGGATTTTTATTGTAAGCACAAAGAAGACATCCAGTTCCGGCTGAAGTATAAAATCGCCAACCGGCAGGTGATCTTAGTTCATTTAATATCCGGTTTACCACTTACTAATAACTCAGGGTTAACCCTAGTCCAAAACCCATATCGCTGTCGTAATGAGTGCGCACGGAAAGATTACGGGTAAAAATATAATTGAATGAGGCCATGTATTCCTTATCAGTATTTACCATAAAGGCAAATCGCAACCGCTTGGTGAGCGGGATGTCTTCTCTCATCAGTTGCAGTCGCACAATTCCGTCGGTGAAGATTTCCGATTGAAATCGGATGAGCATGGGTAGGGTATAGTTTACACCGAAGCTTACCACGGCCCGGTTGTTTTTGGTACTCTTCTGCCCGAAAAGATTTTTTTCTTCTTCGCCCATGTCCATTTCCCTGTATCTCCAGTCGAAACCTATAAAAGGCATCAGCCATTGCATCTTTCCGAGATACCTGCCAACATGTGTTTCGGTTTCATAGCCATGCATGTTATTGTATCCCAGCCGCCATTCGGCGCCGATGCTCCAACGGGTATTCTGCAACATCATTTCCCCGTCGTTGCCATTATTGGCAAAGTCGTTTTGGATCATGAAGTGTGTCTCCCGGTCATCGGCAAAAAGTTTCCGTTGTGCCAGCCTGGGATTTGGGATCAATGGGTTGGGCGCCTGGCCCCGGTAACTAAAAACCCTGCCCATGCCGCTCATCATGTGGTAAAGTATGTGACAATGAAAGAACCAGTCGCCTTCTACGTTGGCATTGAATTCTAATGTATCGGTTTCCATCGGCATAATGTCGATGACATTTTTCAGGGGGGCATATTCTCCCTGCCCATTCAATACCCTGAAGTCGTGCCCGTGCAGGTGCATGGGGTGGCGCATCATAGAACCATTATAGATGATCAGTTTTAAATTTTCACCTTTCTTGATTAATATTCTGTCTGTTTCTGAAACCACTTTGTTGTCCATACTCCATACATAACGGTTCATATTCCCGGTTAGCTCAAACTGCAGGATCCTTGTTGGTCCATCCGGCAATACCGTTTTTCCCGGCGAGCGCAGCATAGCGTAGTTAAGCGTAACAATTTCTGAGCGTGCATTGCTGTTATATTTATTCTCATTATTACTCATATCCGTTTCCTTCACTTTCTTTTTTTCTTCACCGGTTATTTCGGGATACATTACTACATTCATATCCATCTGGTTCAGGCTCATGTGCATGCCCATGTCATCGAGATCGCCGTTCATTTTCATCATATCGTTCATCATCTTCATGCCTTCAAAATATTTTAACCGCGGGAGGGGGGCGATAAGCTGTTTGATGCCGTTACCAATATAAAGCGATGCGGAATTAGTGCGGTCTTCTGTGCTGGCAAGCAATTCGTAAGCCGTGCTGTCAGCAGGGATACTAACCACGATATCATATGTTTCGGAAACAGCGATGATGAGGCGGTCAACTTCCACCGGCTCCACGTCATTGCCGTCGTTGGCCACCACGGTCATTTTTCCCCCGGCATAGCGAAGCCAGAAGTAAGAAGAGGCTCCGCCGTTAGAAATGCGTAATCTTATTTTATCGCCTGTTTTCAGCGGGTTTCCGTTCACTTCTTTTATTTCTGTTTCCGAAGATCCGTTTATAAGTATCCGGTCGTAATACACATCGCTTACATCCATGGCCAGCATGCGTTTCCATTCGTTGGTAAGTTTTGTTTTTAAATGCCCGGCCTTAATGGCTTCACCATAACTCTGTACGGCATTTTTTTTAAGTGCAAACCAATCGCTGGCATTATGAAGCATGCGGTGCACATTTTTGGGGTTGTAGTTGGTCCATTCACTCAGTATAACAGGTACGGTTGGTAATCCGTCCACTTGCTTTCTTCTAACCACATCTTCCGTTCTTTTATTGAGGATCATGGAGCCATACATGCCTATCTGTTCCTGCAGGCCGCTGTGACTGTGATACCAATGTGTACCATGCTGAATGATGGGAAAGCGGTACAGGTGGATAGTGCCCGGCATGATGGGCATTTGTGTAAGGTTGGGTACACCGTCTTCCTTATTGGGTAAAAACAATCCATGCCAGTGCAGGGAGGTTGTTTCCTGTAAAAGATTGTGTACGTAGATTTCAGCGGTATCACCTTCCGTAAAAGTGAGGGTAGGCATGGGGATTTGCCCATTTACTGCAATGGCCCGTTTTTGCTTACCTGTAAAATTTACTGCCGTATCTTTTACATACAGATCGTAACGCACTACTTTTTGGGCGTAAATTATTTGTACAGCCAGCGTTGCTATGACAGTAACGATTACCTTTTTATAAGAATTCATTGTATGCAGTATTTTAGCGGCTACCAAAAGCCAGATTGTTTTTTATTAAGTGTTGATCTGTCTTACATTTTACCTTTTGTTTTTTCAAACCACGCTGCAATCGACTGGTATTCTTCGGGGGTCATTTCGGGTAATTTTTTTACGAAGGCAGTTACTCCCCAAACTGCTTCATCCGGATGTGTAGGGCCCAGGGCCATCATGCCGGTATTTTTGATGCCGTGTTTAATGATCCAGTAAAGTTCTGCGTCAGACCAGTTACCCACAATTACTTTATCTGTTAAATCGGGCGATTCGGGATAGATGACCATCCAGGGAGCCCGGTTTTTGCCTGGAGCACCGTGGCATGGTTGGCAGGCAGCACTGTAGTGGCCGTAAAACTCCCTGTAATAGAGTGAATCGCCAAACTTAATACTGTC
>DAOLIP010000126.1:0-8813 GCA_035328475.1 Ferruginibacter sp. | reverse complement strand
TGCTTATCAGCCCGGCATCATCTGAAGACCTGCCTATCAGCTCTTCCCGTGGCTGCTCCAACAAGCTGGCATACGATTGATTTACATCCACGATATGCCATTCGGTATCGTAAATGGCAAGACCAAGCAGGGTTAAATGAAAGGCTTTGGAGAATTTCTCTTCGCTGGCTTTAAGCTGGCGGGTTCGCACCCGTACCAGTTCATCTAACTTGCGGGGCCGCCGGGAAACATGGTATATAAATAAAGCGCCCAATAGGGAGAACAGGGATCCAAACAGTATGAATAAAAGAATATCAGCGAGGTCATTTAAAGATGTTTCCCGGGTAACCGATAATTTCCACTCGCCGTTGGGTACATTAACCGAAACCGACTGTCCGTTGGCCATATCCTTATTGTGCCGGATAAAGAATTCCTCTTCTCTTGTATCGGGATTGATCTTTGAAAGCTGAAAATAATAGCCATTGCTGCCCGTGGTATCAATACCCGCTGCATTCAGCAAGGTGGGCATCTTTATTACTACCGCCGAAAATCCCCAGAATTTATCATTCCGGAAGATGGGCAGCCTTCCCACCACACCAATGCCGCCCTGCCTGAGTGCAAAAGGGCCGGCGAAATACAATTCTCTTTTTTCGATGGCCTTATACGCTTCTTTGTTCCGTGTCGGGTCTTGTAAAATATCGTATCCGATAACAGGTTCGTTTCCTTGCCGCGGGTATACATATTGAATTACACCCCCCGGCACCAGTTGCAGGGCATCGATCTCGTTCCCCGATGCAAATATCTGCTTGGCTATGGAGTCAAAATTACTGACAGCGCCGTTGTTGTCAACAAAGAAGGACAATATCCTGGTGGCTGAAAGGCTGTAAGCAAGTGATTGCTGTAACTTATCAGTGGCCGCATTGGCCACTTCGTATGCTTCTTTCTTCTGCGATTCTTTCAAAATAAGATACCGCTGGTATATTAAAACAGAGAACAAAGCTGCCAGGAACAAAAAAGAGATCAAACCCAGCAGAGCAGGCTTATTAAAAAGAGTAAAAGAAAGCCTCCTGGGCTTTGCCTGATCATTAACAAACTGGTTGCGGAGTGATTGATTAGCTGGCATTGGTTGACAAAAACTTACAGAATGACTGGATTTTAGATGAGGTGGTGATCAATTGGGGTACAAAATTAACTACCTGAACAGTTTCTGCCTCCGAATTCTGATAGAATATTCTGTAAATTAAAGTTAGTGTAATTCTTACCTAAGTCGTGATTTTTCTACATAATAAATAAGATTCTTACTATGGCCTCTGCGACACTATAATTAATGTATTCCCGTTTTCATTCTGATAAAACCAATATCCTAACAATATCCAAAACGCCTGTCATGCGTAAATCAGCGGCCCGTAAGATCAGTATCTACCTTAAGATAGATACCAACAGCATCAATGCGTATTTCAATCCGCATGATCCTGCCCGCCTTGATAAACGCCAGCTGGGCCACGACTTCCAGGAATATCTGAACAATTCTATTGCTGCTGCCGGCCGACATACAACCATTGATTTCAAAGTATTCTGTTGCGACTCGGGTAATATGCGTTTTATGGTAGAACCATTGATGCGTACCATACGTCGTCATTTCCAGATCCGTAAAATGCTGAAAGAGGCCGAATTCAAAAAGTTCAAAAAGAAGAATTATATACTGCTGATGATCAGCATATCCATTGTGATGTTCTTCCAGGGGATTGTTCCGCTTATATTCGGACAGGATCACCGCATACATTCCATGTTCAGCAACGCCATTGATGTATTCAGCTGGGTGATTCTATGGAAACCCATTGAACGTCTCATATTTTACTGGAATCCCTTTTTAAAGGATATACTGTTGTTTGATAAAATGCAGAACGCAAAAGTAAATATTGTTGAAAGTGAAGAAGAGCTTATTAATTATCATATGGAGCATTATGATGCAGCCTGATGCAGCCGCACAGTCTAAGACCGGCATTGAAAACTATACCATGCTCAGTTCCGGAGAAGAATATGTGTGGATGCCGGTGCTTCATCACCAGGGTAAGAAAGGGTTCTATGCCGAAATGAGATACAACTATGAAGCGTCGAGAACCGTATCGGTATATGCCGGAAAGAGTTTCAGTAATAAAGGGGCCATTTCGTACAGCATTACGCCCATGGCCGGTTTTGTTTTTGGAGAATATACAGGTGCCTCGGCAGCAATGAATGGGGAACTGGAATACAGGAAGTTCTTTTTTTCGAGTCAGGCTCAATACACCGTGAACAAGGACGACCGGGCAGACAACTTCTTTTTCAACTGGTCGGAACTGGGTTACCAGCCGGTGAAATGGTTTTATGCAGGGGTAAGCGCACAACTTACCCAACTGTACGGAACATCCCTGGTTCCCGAATACGGACTGATGCTTGGCCTGGTGATAAAGAAGATAACCATACCGGTCTATGTATTCAATCCGTTGGGTAAAAAGAAAAATTATATCATCGGAATAAACGCAGAATGGTAATTAAACTAAAAAACAATTCAGTCTTTTAAAACAACCAATACAACTATGAAAAAGTTATTACTCCTTCCTGCCTTGCTTATTTCCCTGTTTATTCAGGCACAGGTTAAGATCGGAAATAATCCGGGCACCATTGATCCAAATTCATTACTGGAACTTGAAAGTACAAATAAAGGCTTTCTTCCTCCAAGAGTGGCTTTGAACAGTCTCAGTTCTGTTACTCCGTTAACAGGTACGGTACCGGCCGGCATGCTGGTATTCAGTACCGGCGGAACTTTAACCGATGGCTATTACTACTGGGATGGTACCGAATGGCAGAGGCTGGGAAACGGGGAAAAGAACCTGGTTACCAAAACAGCCAATGCCACATTAACAAAAGCCGAAAATCTTGTTATGGCAAGTAACGATATCACGTTAACGCTTCCGGCTGTAACATCTGCCGATAACGGTATGGAAATAACCATCAAAAATATGGGATCGCATACCGATCTTATCACCGTTGTGGGAAATGGGGGGGCAACCATTGACGGCATAGCCGATACAAAACTCACCAGGTATGTGGGGGCTACATTTATTGTTTCCGGTACAAACTGGATCATCAGGGACGCAACCAAAAATATTGAAGATCATGTAATGGACATTGATGAAAACACCAGCTGGACAACCATACAGGAAGCCATAGATTTTCTCAGCCTGCATATGACAGGACCTTCGGTATTGCGGTTGGCTGATCAAAATTATGATATTGCAGAAACCATCGTTATTGATTTACCCTATGCCCTTACCATCCAGGGTCTGTCATATGGTTCGGCTACATTAAGTGCGGCATCCGGTTTGGAAGGTAAACCCATGTTCCGGTGCATCACAGAAACTTATTTTAAAATGCTGGTTTTTGATGCCACTTCATTGTCGGGTTATGGAACTTCTGCTGGAGAAGATGCCATCCGGTTATTGGGGAGTGGAACTTATAATGAAGTAAAAGATTGCTCATTTGACAGGTTTTATAATACTATTCTAGACTCAACAAATGCCGAACTATGGGTGTTTGAAACGGATATATCGAATGCGCAGGGCAGTGGGATCCTGGTTCATGGAGCAGTGGCTGGCGTGGTCGTTAAAGTGGCTGAAACTGATTTTATTGGATGCAATTACGGAATAAATCTGAGCAAAGGTTCGGCCGCAACCATCCAGCTGGCATCCGGCGGGTATTACAATGGAGCAGCCGGCGATACCGCTATACTTTATCAGCCATCAACTTTTACTTCGTTTACAAGCATTTCAATAACAGGCAACTCCTGGAACAATACCGGAAAGTACATTGAGGGATTTGATTTTTCCCGGACCGACGGAAGAGATGCAAATGCTATTTTGGAAAGCAATGCCGGTATAGGGGACAAAAAACCAAGTTGCTATATTAATTTATTAAACAGTGCTACAACCACCACTTTAACCACAGCAAATTCTTGGTACAAAGTAAACTGGGATTATACAAAGGTTTCCACCTCAACTGTTAAATGGACGATCACCAATGCCGCAGGAGGGGTGGCCAATGTTAACAGGATTACCTTTCAGCCTACCAACCAAAGAGATGGCGTTGTTGTAATAACCGGGAACCTGTCGGTAAATAACTCCAGCAGGACAATTTCACTGGGGCTTGTTAAAAATGGCGTAACGGGTACAAGATATGGTGAAACGACGCTCAGAACCCAGACATCCGGTACTGCTTCGCAGTTCTCAACCGTTATCTATCTGTCCAATATCTCGGCAACAGATTATTTTGAAGTGTATTGCTCATCTACTAACAGCGGCGATATAATTACCATGCTTGATCTGAACTGGCATGTAATTACACAATAACCAATAGTATTGAACAAATTTCTTTTTTACAAAAAATTCAAGGTACTATGAAAAAGATTTTAGTATTGGTTTTTACAGCAGCCGGTTACTTTGCAAATGCACAGGCAGGCTTCACGAATACAGGCAACCTTCAAATTCATGGGGGAGCATTTATTACCGGCTTTTCAAATTTTACAAATAGTTCCGCAGGTAATCTTATCAATAATGGCAGTCTTTATCTGAAAGCCGATATTACCAATGATCAGTCATCCATGCCGGCAGGTACAGGTACGCTTTATCTCGATGGAACGGCTATGCAGACAATTAACGGTTCACAGGTTTTTAAAACATATAATCTTATAACCGATAATGCAGCCGGGTTTCTGCTCAATAATAACCTGAGTGCTGCCGGGGTTCATTCCTACACAACCGGTATGATCACCACCTCGGCCACCCCCAACTATATGATCTATGAAGCCGGCTCTTCTTATACAGGCAGCAGCGATGCCCGGCATGTGAACGGCTGGGTTAAGAAGATCGGAAACACAAACTTCTCGTTCCCGGTTGGCAATGCCACGTATGAAAGACCGGTGAGTTTATCAACCCTCAGCGCATCCGGTGAGTTCAATGTAAGATATAATGTGGCTGTTACGCCCAATTATAATAACCTCAATACCCCCTTGGTATTGATAGATACATCAGAATACTGGACCATTAACCGGGTAAGCGGGGGTACAGCCCAGGTTACCATGAACTGGGATGTGAGCAAAGTACCTTTCCCCAATGTGATGCTGAGCAGTATTAGAGCAAGTTATTATAACGGCAGCCTCTGGTCAAATATCGGCGGTTCGGCTACTGGCGTGGTAGCAATCTCAGGTTCTGTTACTTCCAACAGCACCAATATCTTCAATACCAATTTTGTAATTGCCAGCACATCGTTCGTACTGCCGCTGAAGATCATCAGCTTTACCGCTAACCGTTCAAACGGATATACCAGGATCAATTACACGATCGGTAATGAATTAAATGTAAGCAGGTATGAACTGGAGAAAAGCGACGACGGAATTAATTTCCATACCATTAATACGCATGCAGCATTCAACCGGAATGGCACCGAATTTTACAGCTATACCGACAACAGCGCCCTGAAAGGAACAGCTTTTTACCGCTTGAAAATAATTGAACTGAGCAGCCAGGTAAGTTACTCACCTGTGGTTTCTGTTGCAGATCATTCAAAAGAGCTGTATGTAATTAAGAATCCGGTAGATGAAAGTATTGAAATATATGCTTCTGCATACGCAACCGGAACCTATAGTTATGTGATCTCCGCCACTAACGGACAGGCCATGCAAACGGGTAGCCTGGAAATCAAGCAGCCGGGCATCTGCTCTATCAAACTGCAGTCGTTGTTTGCTTCCGGATCGTATATGCTGGTGCTGAAGAGTAAGGAGATAAGCATGCAGAAAATGATCATTAAGAATTAAACCAACCCCTTCTCTAATAAAACCAACTCCCGTTATGCGGGAGTTTTTTTATGCCAGCGAAGGAAGCAGTTTTATTTCGTTCCGGTACAGGATGATCTTTTTATCATTCTCCAGTTGCTTGAGCAGGCGGGAGACCACTACCCGGGACGTAGCCAGGTCATCGGCTATCTGGTAATGCGATGCTTTTACCACGCTGGAGCCGGAGAGACGTTGCTTTTCTTTCAGGTAAGCGATCAGCCGTTCATCCAGTTTATGAAAGGCAATGCTCTCAATTGACCTGAGCAGCTCCAGGAAACGTTCATTGAAACTGCGCATGATATAGCTTTTCCAGCTTGGGTATTTACAAAGCCATTCTTCCAGTTTGATATGCGGTATGGCGATCAGCTCCACCTCCTCTTCTGCGATGGCCTTTACTTCACTTTTTTTTGCTTCCATACAGCAACTGTATGCCATTGAACAGCTTTCATTGCTTGACAAATAATACAGCAGTATTTCTTTCCCGGCTTCATCCATGCGAAACACTTTAATGGTGCCTTTGAGGATAATGGGCATCATGCGTATGTATTTGCCATAGTCCATAATGATATCCCCTTCACTAAACTGCTTTATTTCTCCGAACTGGTACATTTCCTTTACCAGCTCCGGTTCAAAGATTGCACTGAATGGAAGTTTATTCTCTGTCATTACTAAAAGTGATAATTGAGAACAAAATTATACATAATCATATTCACTTTATTGAATTCGAATTTTGGGTTATTGTAGGTCTCGCCGCTGTTTAGTTTTCCCACAATCAGCAGTTGTGCATCCAGGCCTTTCAGAAAGCCACGGAATGAATATCGGGCATCGGCATTCATTTGTATGTATGAAGGTAGACCATACTTATTTAACCGGTAATTTTTTACATCCGGTAATTGATAATACCCTGCTGCTAAAGATGTTTTTATTCCTGCTCCGGGTATATTGTAATTTAGTTTTGCCATCAGTGCATGCACATCGCCAAAGCCTTCATTGCGTTCACGGGGCAAAAATGTAAAGAACGGTTCCCGGCCCCATTCCCGCGGCACTAAATAACGTCCATGACTTGTAATACGGGTATAATTGATGCCTGCTTCCCAAATCTCGTTCTTCCACCCGGCCTTTGCCCCAAAGCTGAACGATCTTCCATTTTTTTCAAAATAGGTCTTCGCAGCATCTGCATTACCGCCATTATTTACAGCATCCTGTCTTATAAACTGTGCCCCTGCATAAACCGAACTGTTATTTTTTAGGGAATATGAAAAGTCGGCCTGCAACATTGCCGTATTAAAAACATTATCTGTAAATACATTCCACAGCTGCAGCCCCAGGTTGTTACCGATCTCCGCATTTATTCCAACAAGGGCCACCAGCCTGCTGTGAATATTATTTTTATACAGCGATCTTGTTCCATCTGCATTTACCCCCGCTGTATAGATCCCAAACGATTCCCCGATGCCATACCAGCGGGTGCTTCCCCTGGGAGAAAGAGCATACAGTATGCCTCCTGCTGCTTTTAGTTTTTTTCCGTCATTCGCTTCCAGCCAGATACCCTCTGCGCCTGTTGGCCGCATTCTTCCGTCCTGTAAGTTAATGAACGGCGTATTCAATAACTGCCGGCCAAACGTAACGAAAGCATTTTTGTATTGGTATTTTAAGTAAAACTCCTCCAGCCTGTCTATATTCTTCTTATTGCCGGGATCGTTCACATCAAAAAGCGCTGTTTCATAGCGGTTAAACTGGCCGGTTATTGTATCTGCTTTTGAAAGATCCGAGGATCCGATATTAAATGTATAAAAGCCACTCACCGCAAACTGAAAGCCGTGAAACCGGGCTGTTTCGTACCGGATGCCGCCCCCTGCGGCATTGGCATAATAATCGGTAAGCCCCGTCGTATTATCGGTGGCCATGAAATAATACCGGAAATGGCCATTAACATGCCCCCGTTTAAATGCGGATAATAAAGAAGTACTATCAACAGTTTGAACCCGTTTACCCTTATACATATCGGGTTTTTCAGAAACCTCCTGGTGCTGTGCCGACACAACATTCCCTGCAAGTAACATCCATGATGCCACCAGTATTTTTTTCATGTCTCAATAAATTTTACGGAAATTAAAACCCCGATTTAATATAACTCCAGCCCTGCTCCTGCCTGGTTACAATTTCAATAATGCCTGCTTTAACAAAACCGGCTTCAGGTATGATCTTTTCTTTCGGGATGTTCCGCTCACTCATCGAAAATTCACAGGCAACAAATTCAACGCCTTTCATTTTCATTTGCAGTATTTTTTCCTGCACCACGGTTTTACCCATAACCAGCATATTTAACCCCGGTCCATGACATACCACCTCGATTTTTGTACCGGGTGCCACCGAAGTAATATTATTCACCTGTTTCATCAGTGCTTTGTGGGCAAGGCTATCATCAATACTGAGTTGAAAAACAATTCTATGTTGTTTATTTTCTGTGGCTGACGGAGTGTTTGCCGTAACCTGGCCTGCTGCTTTCCGGATAGCAATGGTATGCAGCATTGCAAAAGTCAATAGTGTTAAGAATACTTTTTTCATACGTTTATTTTTTATTAATGAAACCGGTAATCCACCCCGGTAACCTGTGTAAGTAATGTTTGCGGGGCATCCAGGATATCGGCATTCTCGGGAGGTGTTGGTGTAACGGGCGAATTCGCTGCCAGGTAATCCCTCATAACAGAGTGCAGGGTATGATGCGTATTGTTTGCATTGGCTACATCCCTCATCCGGCAAAGCATATCGCTGGGGTCGCCATCCCTTTCACAGGCACATATCTTATACATTTTATTCAGGTCAAGCGGCGCATTCCCAACAACTACGGTCTGCACTCTTTTATCTTTTTCGCCAAAAGCATTAAAAGTGACTTTCATTCCTTTAAACTTGATAACCCATCCCCCAAAACGCTCCGATGCGTCTTTGGCAAATACATTGTGCATTT
>DAOLIP010000125.1:0-8837 GCA_035328475.1 Ferruginibacter sp. | reverse complement strand
CAGGCGGCTGTAAAAATTGAAATGAATTTTGCCGGCGTAGGCGCCAGTGTTAAGGCAACTATCGACGGCGTGGTTGATACCATTGGCTGTGTTCCGCTCACCATCAGGTTTACCGATACACTGGCAAAGGGAAGAATGTATATCTGGCATTATGGTGATGGTACTATTAAACCCGATACTACATTTGCTCCCAATAATACGGTTTCGCATACATATAACGTTGTAGGCACTTACCGGCTGATGTTGGTAGCCATTGATTCCAATACATGCAATATTGCCGATACCGCATTTATAAATGTAAAAGTGGGCAATAATAATGTAACGCCCGATTTCAATTTCGTTAAACTCGATTCCTGTAACAGCTTACGGTACCAGTTCAATAATCTGACTACGGCCGTGGTACCTACGTTTACCAACCAATCCTTTCTCTGGGATTTTGGCGATGGTTCACCCAGGATAAGAAGCGGCATTGCGCCCATCATACATACATTCCCTTCAACAGGTACTTATGTAATTACCATGATCGTTGATGATACCGTGTTCTGTAATGCACCCGACACGGTAATAAAAACACTGCGTATCAGTCCGAATGTAAAAGCCATATTCAGCACACCCAACCGTGGTTGCGTACCGTATACCGCCGAGTTTAAAAATCTATCACAGGGAGGTACAGAATGGATATGGGAATTTGGCGATGGCGGAACATCAACCGATTTTGAACCCACACATACTTATGGAGCGGTAGGCACCTACAATGTTCGCCTGATTGCCATTGATACCAGTACCTGTAACAAGCGGGATACATCGGCATTCTTTGCTATTACTGTGTTCCCGATACCTACGGCTAACTTTACGTGGACACCAAATCCACCAATTGAAAACACCATTACACAGTTCACCAATTTATCAATAGGCGCCAACAGGTATTTATGGGATTTTGGGGACGGGGAAAGTTCAACCGCTGTAAACCCATCTCACCTGTATAATGCCACCGGTGTTTATAAAGCAACTTTGTATGCATTTAATGTGGCGGATTGTGTAGATAGCATCACACTGGATGTGCCCATCCTCATCAGGCCATTGCTGGATGTGCCTAATGCATTTACGCCGGGCAGGTTTGGCAAGAACGGTATTATAAAAGTAGAAGGCTTTGGTATTGGTAAAATGAGCTGGAAGATATACAACCGCTGGGGCCAGGTGGTATTCTCCACTTCCGACAGAACCCAAGGCTGGGATGGAACATTCCGGGGACAGGTACAGGCAATGGATGTGTACACGTATACGCTTGATGCCGAATTTACCGATGGAACCAAAGTGCGAAAAACAGGCGATATTACCCTCTTAAGATAAACGTACGAACCCATGATGAATAAATGAAAACAAAGACAAATGAAACGACGTTCAACCATATTGCTGCTTCTTGTTTTTAATATACTGGCAGTAATCCCTGTTACAGCGCAGGACCTGCATTTTTCGCAGTTCTTTAATACGCCACTTACTACCAATCCGGCCAACACCGGTTTTATTCCCGATGCCGATTATCGTATTGGTGCCCACTACCGCAACCAGTGGAGCACTATTATGGCAACACCCTATAAAACGATCAGCGCCTTTGCCGATTTTCAATTGTTCAGAGACAGGCTGGAGAATGGATGGCTGGGATTGGGGGCAGTGATACTCAATGACAAAGTAGGTTCCGGCAGTTTAACCAGCACAAAGATTTATGGTTCGCTGGCTTACCACCAGATGCTGGGGCTTAGCAGCCTGGTATCTGCCGGGTTTAATATCGGATGGGCAAATAAAAATATTGATCAGACCCGTTTGAAATTCCCTGACCAGTTCGATGGTAAGTTCTTCGATAATACTTTGCCCACCTCTGTGGTGATTACCAATAACAATGTAAATTATTTAGATGTACAGGCAGGGATGAACTACGCTTATTTCCCCCAGGAAGATATTTATATAAATGCCGGTTATTCCATTCAGCATGTGAACCGCCCAAAAGAAACTTTCTTTGGGGATAATACAAACAACGGTCGCATACCCATGCGGCATACCGGATTTGTAAATGGTATCTTTAAAGTAAATGACCGGATGATCGTGAACCCCAATGCTTATTTCTCTATGCAGGCAAGAGCAACAGAACTGGTGCTGGGCGTAAATGCGAATTATGGATTGAGTGAATATGGCGAAAAGCAGTTACTGGCTGGTGTGTATTACCGGCTGGGCGATGCAATTGTACCAATGGTCGGTCTTGAAATTAAGAAAGTGCAATTCATGTTCAGCTATGACGTAACATTGTCTGGTTTAAGCAAGTTCAATGGCTATCGTGGTGCCAGTGAACTCAGTATAATCAAAAAGGGTTTCTATCCTGAGAATGTGGACAGGAAATCACTGTGTCCGACTATTTATTGATTGCAATAAAAAAAGTGCATCCGGTTATTGGCAGATGCACTTTTTTATAACCATGCTGGTTATTCCTTTTCGATCCTGATCTTAAAGCTGTCTTTTTTAAAATACTTCCTGTATTTGTCAGTTACTTCTGCTGATTGTTTTTTCCCATCAATATAAAGCGATTTGTCTTTGTACTCCAGTTCAAATCCATTCTTTGTATTAACCAGGCCGTCTTTTTCCAGTTCTGTGATCAATTCCTTTGTTTGCTTCAGTTCTTCTTTCGCTTCATTAATGCTTTCCTTTGCTTCGCTCATTATTTTGTCCATATCTATCTTGTTGATCTCTGCTTTGCTTTTCTCCACTTCTTTCCTTGCTTCTTCCAGTTCTTTCTTAATGGCGTCTTTGTCGATCTTGCTGATCTCTTTCTTTGCCTTTTCTATTTCTTTTTTGGCTTCAGCCATCGCTTTCTCTATCTCTATCTCTTCTCCTTTAAAGTCCAGGTCAAGGTCTTTTAACGAAGAAGTTACACTGGCCAGTGTTTTATCCAGGTCAATATCTTTTAACGAGCGCTCCACATCTCTCATTATCTTATCTGCATCAATGCTTTTTAAAGATGCCTCTATCTCTTTTTCCATTTTAGAGAAATCGATCTTCTTCAGTTCATCACTTAATTGCGATAAGGACCTGTCAAGTTCGCTCTGCAGCTTGTCAAAGTCCTTCATCTTAATGGAACCGTTGTAATTCCTGTCGGGTACGGTATCCCTGCAGGGCCTGTAAAAATCAGTACTCTCCTGCACCGAAAACTTGTTGTAGCTGAATGGAGAATCCTGGAACGACATGGTGATACCACCTACCAGCAGCAAGGCTGCCAGGGTGCCCATGGCTTTTTTGTTTTTTAAAATAAATTGTTTCATGGCTTTACTTTTTACGTTATTAAAGAATTAATACGAACAAATTCGTAACAAATATATATTTCCCTTTCAATAATCAAAGGGCGTTAATAAAATTTAACATTTTAAAGAGCCGGTTTATTGGCTAACAAGTTTTTATCAACTCATCATTTTATACGATTTTTACACAAATAATGTTACATGCCAGATGCAGCAGCAACTGCCGACAAAGCGTTGCAGTATATTGATTCCTTTAAAAAGATAGTGGGAGATGCTTTTGTTTTTGCCGATGAAGAAAGCCTGAACAATTATGCCCACGACGAAACGGAGAACCTTCATTTCCTTCCGGGTATTGTGATCAAACCCCGTTCGGCTGCAGAAATAAGTGCCATCATGCGGCTTTGCAATGAATATAAGATTCCGGTTACACCAAGGGGGGCAGGAACCGGCTTAAGTGGTGGTGCTTTGCCACAACTGGGTGGTGTATTACTTTCTACAGAGCGGATGAACTCCATATTGGAAATTGATGAAAGAAACCTGCAGGTAACAACCGAACCGGGTGTAATTACCGAAGTGCTGCAGAATGCGGTTAAGGAAAAAGGACTGTTCTATCCGCCAGACCCCAGCAGCCGTGGCAGTTGCTTTATTGGAGGAAATATTGCAGAGAACAGCGGTGGTCCTAAGGCAGTGAAATATGGCGTAGTAAAAGATTATGTACTCAACCTGGAAGTGGTATTGCCAAACGGGGATATTATCTGGACAGGCGCCAATGTGTTAAAAAATTCCACGGGGTATAATTTAACACAACTGATCGTAGGCAGTGAAGGAACTTTGGGCATTGTTACCAGGATCGTTTTAAAACTCCTGCCCTTTCCGAAGTACGACCTGCTGATGCTGGTTCCCTTCAATTCACTGGAAAAGGCCGGGGCAGCGGTGAGTGCCATATTCAGGGCTGGTTTTATACCCAGTGCTATGGAACTGGTAGAGATAAATGCATTGAAAATCGTAAGTAAGTTCGTTGATAGTTCGGTAGTGCCGGTTACGGATGAAATGGAAGCACACCTGATCATTGAGGTGGACGGCAACCACATGGAAACACTGATGAGTGAGATGGAAGCTATTGCCGAACTGCTTACCAAATTTGATTGTGGGGAGGTTTTCTTTGCAGACGATGCACAGCAAAAAGCCGAATTGTGGAAGCTGCGCCGCCGGGTTGCCGAAGCGGTAAAGATCGACGGGTATACCATTGAAGAAGATACTGTAGTGCCCAGGGCCGAACTGCCCGCATTGATAAAAGGAGTAAAACAATTGGGCAAAGAATATCAGTTTGATGTGGTGTGCTACGGGCATGCAGGCGATGGCAACCTGCACATACGCATAAAAAAGCCAGGCAGTATTTACAGTTTAAATAACCCGGATGTGATACCGGCTTTAAAGGCCCTGTTTCAGCTGGTTAAACAACTGGGCGGTACCATCAGCGGCGAACATGGCATCGGCCTTATTCAGAAGGAATACATGGATATTGTATTTCCCGATGCCAACATGCAACTGATGAAGGGAATTAAAAAGACATTCGACCCCAATAATATTTTAAACAGTGGTAAGATCTTTGACGCTGATTAAACCATTGCAGCGTTTGGTATCCGGGTCTTGTCAATATTTGAAAACTAAAAACAACACATGAAAAAACTATTGTTCGGCATCTTACTCCTGGCAATTTCTTTTAGCTCATTTGCGCAGGAAGAAGAAGAGGAAAGGAAAGGAGGGTTTAAAAAAGAGAACCTGTTTGTAGGTGGCGACCTTACCCTTGGCTTCAGTAATATCTATACAGCGATCGGCATAAGTCCGTATTTTGGTTACAGCCTCAATAAATACATCGACGTGGCAGCATCCTTTAACTTCAATTACATTGCGCAGCGTGATTATGCTGAGTATGGCGACAGGGTTCGGCAAACCATCTATGGCCCGGGTGCTTTTATACGGGTGTACCCTTTAAAATTTTTATTTGCGCAGGCACAATTTGAACACAATTTTGTAAAGGCAAGATATATCCCGGCGAATAATTCGGTTATTTATCTCCCAAGTACCGATCACGTTGACGCAAACAGTTTCCTGGTAGGCACCGGTTATGCAGGTGGTCGTGATGAGGATAATAAAAGCTTTTACTACCTATCCATATCGGTAGACCTGATCGGGGACAAAAATTCTCCCTATGTTGATGGTGCCGGAAGGCGGGTACCCATCATACGGGCCGGATATAATATTGCGCTCTTCCAGGGCGGAGGCCGCCGCAGGCGGTAATATCATTTAAGATGATCTTCCAGTTCCTGCGGGGTGGAGATCACCAGCAACCGTTCTTCCGCCTGGGCGTACAGGAAACCTTCGTTGTGCATGGTTTTGGTTAAGGAAAGCAGGTGATCGTAAAAGCCGGCGCTGTTGAGTATGAATATTTTTTTATTGTGAATGCTCAATTGATTCCAGGTTATCATTTCAAAAAATTCGTCCATGGTTCCAAAGCCGCCGGGTAGAATGATGGCGGCATCGCATTTTTCGTAAAGCATTTTCTTGCGGGTATGCATATCGTCTACGATGATCAACTCGGTAATGCCTTCATGATGTACTTCCCGGTCTTTTAATATAGATGGAATGATGCCGATGACCTTGCCTCCCTTTTCAAGTGTAGCATTGGATACAATACCCATGATACCTGCATTGCCTCCGCCATAAACAAGGGTGATATTTTTTTCAGCCAGTAAATAACCAAGTTCTTTTGCCTGGTTTTCAAACAGGGGATTATTGCCGGTTTTAGAACCACAAAAAACAGCCAGCGCTTTTATCTGCATAAAACTTTATTGTTTATTTCCCGCAAAGACACGATATTTTATCTAAATTGAATTTTATTTTTACGTAAACGCCGTATATGTCACCCATTCTGTTGTTCTCCTTTGTACTAGGTTATTTTGCCCTGTTACTGGGGGTTGCTTATTTCACATCCCGCAATTCGAACAACGAATCTTTTTTTATTGGCAACCGCAACAGCAACTGGATGCTGGTGGCATTTGGCATGATCGGCACATCGCTCAGTGGGGTAACATTTGTAAGTGTGCCCGGTGGCGTAGGAAGCGGAAATTTTTATTACTTCCAGATCGTATTGGGTTACTTGATAGGTTATATGGTCATTGCCTTTGTACTGATCCCGCTGTATTACCGAATGAACCTCACGTCTATTTATACCTACCTGGAAAAACGCTTTGGAATAAATGCCCATAAAGCAGGCGCCTTTTTTTTCATACTCTCCCGGGTAGTGGGCGCCACGGCACGATTGTACCTTGTGATCAGTATACTCCAGCTTTTTATTTTCGATAAACTGAAGATCCCTTTTGAAGTAACTGCCTTTGTGATCCTGGTGCTGATCCTGTTGTACACGTTCGAAGGCGGTGTAAAAACGATCATTTATACCGATACCCTTCAAACAACCGGCATGCTGCTTGGCCTGGTGGTTTGTATCATTGTCATCATCCGGGCCATGGGGCTTGATTTTGGAAGTACTTTATCACTCCTGAATGAGAAGGGGTATACCAAAATATTCAATACCGATATTAAAGCAGGCTCTTTCTTTCTGAAACATATAGTAGGAGGTATGTTCATTGCCATTGCCATGACGGGCCTTGACCAGGAGATGATGCAGAAGAACATCAGCGTGAAGAATATTAAAGATTCGCAGAAAAATATCATGTCGTTTACCGCCGTACTGATGCTGGTGAACTTTTTGTTCCTGTTCTTAGGCGGCATCCTTTACCTGTATGCCGGTGCCAATAATATTAAAGTGGCTCCCGACGATCTCTTTCCAACCATTGCCCTAAGCGATGCATTCAGCGGATCGATCGGTATCATTTTTATCATTGCCCTCATCTCGGCGCTTTTCCCGAGTGTGGATGGTGCCATCACTTCACTCACTTCCTGTTTTTGTATCGACATCCTGGGGATCAATAAAAAACCGGGAACGGAAAAAGAAAAGAAACGGACAAGACTGAAAGTGCATTTCACTTTTGCGATCGTGTTCTTTCTAATGGTGCTGATCTTTAAAGCCATCAATGATAAACTGATCATCGACTTCATCCTAAAATTTGCCGGCATTACCTACGGTCCGTTGCTGGGCCTGTTCTCTTTCGGCATACTAACAAAACGGCATTTGAACGATAAACTGATCTGGACGGTTTGTATCATTGCCCCGTTGCTGGCATTGGGACTGGATATGCTGAGCAGCCCGGAATGGTACGAAAAGAAACTGCATGTTTCCCTGGGACTGAGATCGATATCAGAAAACATATTCAATGGCTATAAGATCGGGAATGAACTGATCCTGATAAATGGAATATTCACCTTCCTGGGATTGTTGTTCATCTCTCAAAAAGGAAACAACAAAGCCGATATTTCTCAGTAACTTAGCCTACGTTAGTAAGTGCCATTCTCCGCTTTTAGAAGTGCAGGGTGGCATGTGTTTTTTAGAATCAAAATAAGAAAGGGTTTGATGGAACTGATCAATAATAAAGTGGAGGAATATGCAAAGCAATATACTACCCAACTGGATGAGTTATTGCAGGAAATTGAAGAGCATACACTCGCTAATCATCCGCATGCACAAATGTTAAGCGGGCATGTGCAGGGGAAACTGCTGGAAATGATCAGCCGTATGATAAAGCCGGAGAAGATACTGGAGATAGGAACATTTACCGGCTTCAGCGGGCTGTGTTTGGCAAAGGGTTTGCAGCCGGGAGGAATGCTGCATACAATTGAACTGAGGGAGGAAGATGCCCGCACAGCCAGCGGGTATTTTAAAAAGGCCGGGGCAACGGATAAGATAACCTTACACATTGGAGATGCATTGCAGATCATTCCAACACTTGCCGAAACCTGGGACCTGGTGTTTATTGATGCCGATAAAGTGAACTATATTAATTATTACGAATTAACTTTGCCCCTGGTAAAAAAAAGTGGCTGGATACTGGCAGATAATGTACTTTTTCACGGCGAAGTACTGGAAGAAGAAGTAAAAGGAAAAAATGCAAAAGCGATCGCCGCATTCAATGCACATGTAAAAAAAGACAACCGGGTGCAGCAGGTTATGTTAACAGTAAGAGATGGCCTCTTGCTGTTGCAAAAGCAATAAGAACATGAATAAATCTATTATAGCAGTATTCTTTTCCTTTATTTCGGGCATTGCCTCAGCGCAACGGATATCTATTGACGAATACGTAAACCAGTTTAAGGATATTGCGATGAGTGAAATGAAACGGTCGGGTGTTCCGGCTGCCATCACCCTGGCGCAAGGCATCCTGGAATCGGAGAACGGCAATGGCGAACTGGTAAAAAAATCAAACAATCATTTCGGCATAAAATGTAAAAGTACCTGGGCAGGCGAAAGCGTGAACCACGACGATGATGCCGAAGGAGAATGCTTCCGTGCCTATACCGATGCTTCCGAAAGTTACCGTGATCACAGCGATTTTTTACGCAACAATAAACGGTATGCTTCTTTATTCAGCCTCGATG
>DAOLIP010000124.1:0-8982 GCA_035328475.1 Ferruginibacter sp. | reverse complement strand
AAGATGACTTGTTTCATAATGATATTTATTAATTAAGAATTAAAAATTAAGAATTAAGAATTGGGCAGTAAAAGGTTTAAAGTTTGTATACCTGTTTTGGCCGAAGGAATTTTTAATTCTTAATTCTTAATTTTTAATTTTTAATTTGTATCAAATAAACTCTCCGCAAATCATCACTTTATCAACCAGGTTGGTACCAAAAGAATAAGGCATATATGCCAATGAAGGAATTTGCTTTGTAAAAATAAGATTTGCTTTTTTTCCCACGGTGATACTGCCCAGTTCTTTTTCCAGTTCCATGGCATAGGCCCCGTTGATGCTGGCGGCATTGATGGCTTCTTCGGGCAGCATTTTCATTTGTATGCAGCTTAATGCGATCACAAAATTCATATTGCCGCTGGGTGAAGAGCCGGGGTTGTAATCCGTAGCCAGCGCAATGGCGCAGTTATTTTCAATTAACGTGCGGGCTGGTTGATAATTCATGCGTAAAAAAAAGGCGGCTGTTGGTAATAGTGTTCCAATAACGGTTGAACCATTCAACAATGTAACATCATCGTCTGTCATTGTTTCTAAATGATCAACAGAAACGGCATTCAGCTTTATGGCCGATTCAATACCGCCGATGCTGTTCAACTGGTTTATGTGCAGTTTGGGTTTTAACCCATAGCTCATACCGGCTTTGCAGATGGTCTCCATTTCTGATGGAGAAAAGAAACCGGTCTCACAGAACACATCAATATAATCGGCCAGTTTTTCTTTGGCAATTACCGGCAGCATTTCGTTGATGATGCTGTTGATATAACCGGGGTGATCTTCTTTATATGCAAGCGGGTAGGTATGTGCCCCCAGGAATGTTGACCGGATGGAAAGCGATGATCTTTCTTTTAATTTCTTTATTACCCGCAGCATCTTCAACTCCCCTTCTACGGTCAATCCATAACCGCTTTTTATTTCCACGGCGCCGGTGCCGAGTTTGCTTATCTCTTCCAGGCGTTTCCAGGCACTGTTAAACAATTCGTCTTCGCCTGCTGTATTCAGTTTAGCTGCAGAGTTTAAGATGCCGCCGCCTTTGGCGGCTATCTCTGCATAACTCATCCCTTTTATCTTATCAATGAATTCTTCTTCCCGTGTTTTTGCAAAAACAAGGTGGGTATGGCTGTCGCACCAGGCGGGCAAAACAAATTGCCCGTCTGCCTCAATAATAACCCCGGGTAACTGCGGCACTTTCAGTTCCAGTTCGTACATGGCACCGTATGCGGCAATGATGCCGTCTTCTATCAACAGAAAGGCATCATCAATGACAGGGAGGTTGGCCAGTGCTTTTCCGCGGAGCAGTTCATTCTGCTCTCGTACGTTTACCAATTGCCTGATATGGGTTATTAGTGTTGTCATTTTGGTTAATGGTCATACGGGAACGTCAGACCAGGTATTTGTTGCTATTTAGTTTTTGTCAGTGTTACTCTTTTCCGGATGAAATATGCATCAGACATATCCATGTAGCGTATGCCTTTTGTATAATTTAAAATGCCCGGGCCAAAGTTTATCATTTCCTGGAAATCGGCTGAGCGGAAATTCTCCACGCCTTCTCTTTCTGCAATGATCGTTACCCGTATGCCTCTTCGCCTGGTATCTACAATGTCGAACTGGGCACTGTCGAAACTCAACCGGTTGCCGTCCTCGTAAATGCGGAAGGAATTCTTTTCAATGATCTGTTTGCCGGCCGGATCGGTATGAATGAAGTTAAAGACAAGGGAGTCTTTCATATCTACTACTTCTAATTTGGTTTGAAACGTAACCTGTACTTTTTCCTTGTCGCCTCCTGTATACACCATGGTACCGGTCCAGTTACCCACCAGGTCCTTCATTTCCTTCTCGGTCAGGCCAACAGCCCGTTGCGCCATCATACTAACCGGCAAAGCCAACAACAATATGCTTACAAATAGCTTCATCTTATTTTTTTTCCTGTGAAAAAGAATAAGGCACATCCGCTGCGGATGCACCCCATGTTTTACCGGGCAGGCTGCCCATATTTATTTTTAAGCTGCCTCCTTTTAAAATATCAAAATGCCCCAGCCAGTTCTTTGTATAGGCAAGCCCGTTCCTTGTTACCGACTGTACATATTTATTCCGTTCGCTGTTCTGCGGCGCTTCAATGATGAATTTCTTTCCGTTCTCCGGATTCAACGTTATTTTTTTAAAGAGCGGGGCTCCCATTACATACTGGTCGCTGGAAGGACATACGGGATAAAATCCCATGGCTGAAAAAATGTACCAGGCACTTGTTTGCCCGTTGTCTTCATCGCCGCAATAACCATCGGGTGTTGGTTTATACATGCGGTTCATTACTTCCCTGGCCCAGTATTGTGTTTTCCAGGACTGGCCTGCATAATTATATAAATAGATCATGTGCTGTATGGGCTGGTTGCCGTGTGCATACTGCCCCATGCCGGCGATCTGCATCTCCCGTATCTCATGAATGGTTCCGCCGTAATAAGTATCGTCGAATGTGGGCGGCATGGAAAAAACAGAGTCCAGCATTTTACAGAACATTTCCTTTCCTCCCATCAGGTCTATCAATCCCTGCACATCATGAAACACACTCCAGCTGTAATGCCAGCTGTTGCCTTCGGTAAAAGCATCGCCCCATTTTACGGGGTTAAAGGGCGATTGAAATTTGCCGTCTTCATTCTTACCCCGCATCAGTTTTGTTTCGGGGTCAAATAAATTGCGGTAATTCAAACAGCGTTTTGCAAAGAGTTCGATCTCTTCCTTTGGTTTGTTCAATGCTTTGGCGAGCTGGTAGATGCTGAAATCGTCGTAGGCATACTCCAATGTTCGTGCCGCATTCTCGTTTATCTTAACATCGTAAGGCACGTAACCGAGTTTGTTGTAGTAAGCCACTCCTTTTCTTCCCACGGCACTAACGGGGCCTTCGTTGTTGGCGCCGTGAAGCAATGCCTGGTAAAGGGTTTCAATATCGTAACCCCGCAATCCCTTTATATACGCTTCACTCACAACAGAGGCAGAGTTATTACCGATCATGATATCGGCATAACCGGGGCTGCTCCATTCGGGCAGCCAGCCGCCCTCTTTATAATCGTTGATCAGCCCTTCCTGCATTTCTTTGTTGATGGAAGGAAACAATACATTCAATAAAGGATATAATGCCCGGAAGGTATCCCAGAAACCGGTGCCGCCGTACATATAGCCCGGTAAAATATTCCCGTTGTACGGACTGTAATGAACGATCTTATTACTGGCATCTATCTCGTACAGTTTATTGGGGAACATCACGGCCCGGTACATGCAGGAATAAAAAGTGCGCAGTTGTTCATCGGTACCTCCTTCTACCTGTACGGCATTCAATACTTTCTCCCATTTGTTCTTTGCTTCTGTTTTCAGCGTTTCAAAACTTTTATTGGCGCCTCCCAGTTCTTTCAGGTTTTGCTCGGCCTGTTCAAAACTGATGAAGGAAGAAGCCACCCGTGCATGCACCAGCTCTCCTTTTTGTGTTTTAAAACCCACCACCGCCAATGCATGGCTGTTGGTTATTTCCAATGAATCGATGGCGCTATTGGTTTCGCTGATGGTTTTTGTAAAAGCGAATGCCTTATCAAAATAGATGACAAAATAGTTTTTGAAATTGATGAGTTTGCCCCGGCGGTAGCGGGTGCTGTAGCCGATGATCTTTTTCTGTTCGGGAATGATCTTTATATATGAACCTTTATCAAAGGCATCTATCACAAAGGAAGAACTGTCTGATTGCGGAAAACTGAACCGGAAATGTGCGGCCCGCTCGGTAGTGGTCAGTTCCGTGGTGAGATCGGCATCGGCTAAGTACACTTTATAATAATAAGGCCTTGCTTCTTCTGCTTTGTGAGAGAACCAGCTGCCCCTGTCCGCTTCCTTCCATTTCATTCCGCCGGTAACGGGCATGATGGAGAACTGGCCATAGTCGTTCATCCAGGGCGAGGGCTGATGCGTTTGTTTAAAACCGATGATCTTTTCGGCGCTGTACATGTATTGCCAGCCATCGCCGTTCTTATTGGTTTGCGGCGTCCAGTAATTCATACCCCAGGGCGTACCGATGGCGGGATAGGTATTTCCATTGGAAAGATCGGGCTTGGAATAAGTACCCATTAAGGTATTCACCAGGTCGGCTTTGGCTATGTTCTGCGCCTCCAGGACAAGAAGATTAAAACTAAAAAGCAGTATTAACGTTATTTTTTTATTCATTTGCCGTTTTGTTTTGTTGATCCGTTAATCTGTTTAAACGAATCAACGGTTACAATTTCTCAAAAACCGTTTTGGAGAATGTTTCCAGGGATGGATCCCTTGCCCCCATTAAAAGTAGCACAGAATTGCCGGATAAATGGGAACGCACTTCTGCGAGGAATTGTTCCCTGTCTTCCACAAAGAAGGCATTCTTTCCCAAAGCCTTTATATCGTTGATCAGGTCATTGGCCGAAATATCTTTCACCGCTGTTCCGCCTGCATAAAATATCTCACTCATCCATATCTCGTCCTGCGGCCTTAAGACTTCAGCAATTTCTTTTACAAAATCGTTCCGCAAAAAACGGGTGGGTCCGTAACCATGCGGCTGAAACCAGGCCACTACCTTTTCTGCTACTGGCTGACAGGCCCTGATAGCCGCTGCACATTTCACCGGGTTGTGGGCATAATCATCGATCACCCAAACGCCGTTCTTATTACCCAGTACCTGGTTGCGGCGGTAAATACCCTCGTAGTTCTTTAATACATCGGCACAGGTTTGCAGGCTAACGCCTATTTGGTTGGCAACCGCTGCGGCCGCCAGGGCGTTTTCCATATTGTGATGCCCAATTGAATTAATTAAGAATGAAGAATTAAGAATTAAAAATTGAATGCAGAAGCCTTCCTGTTTAAAGTTCTTGGCGATATAACCGGCTTCTGAATTTTCATCGGAGGAAAAATCATTTTTTATATCCTGCGAAAGTTTTTTCGCCAGTGTATTGGATTGGTTAACGATAAATTTTTTACTGTTGTTCTTAAATGTTGTGAAGATGCTCATCAGTTCTTCGATCTCCTGGTGGTCTTTATCAATGTTCAGCAATAAACCGATCTCGGGTTCGTACTGAACAATGGAGCCATCGCTTTCATCGGCTTCTATCACCAGCCAGTTGCCTGCTCCTACTTTTGCATTGCCGATCTTTCCTTCTTTGATGATGCTTACCAGTCCGGCCCCGCTGATGATGCTGGGTTGCAACCCGGCTTTATCTAAAATATCAAACAGCATGGCGGAAGTGGTACTCTTGCCCGATGTTCCGCCCACGGCGATGGTCTTTTTGCTTTTGGCGATCAGGGCCAGCAGTTCAGACCGTTTGATGATGGGAATGTTCTGTTGCTTTGCTTTCTGCACTTCAAACACGGTATCTTCTATGGCGGTGGAAACAACCACCAGGTCTGTTTCACCGGTAATGCCGTCGCCGTTCTGCAAGAAGCATGTTATGCCTTCGGCTTCCAGTTTTTCTTTTGTTTCATTGACTTCGCCTTCTTTAAAATAGCGGTCGCTGCCGCTTACTTTTTTACCGGTGCCTGCCAGGTATTGTGCAATGGCACTCATGCCCACACCGGCCACACCGATGAAGAAGACGTTCTTAAAATCATGGATAGTTTTCACCATTACAATATTCTTTTTGTATGCAGGGTTTTATAAGCGATCACAAAACTGGTGCTCATTAAAACGGCACCCAGGAAGAAGGGAGCGCCGGGTAAATAGATGGGTGCTTCGCTGTGCGTAAAATAAAAGAAAAGATTATTCATTACGAAGGGGCCGATGATGGCAGCCAGGCTCATGGTACTGGTGATCGCACCTTGTAATTCGCCCTGTGCATTGGGCGGCACTTTACCCGCCATCACTGCCTGCAGGGCCGGCTGTGCAATACCACCCAGGCAATACGGAACGAGGAACACGAACATCATCCAGCTTTGATCGGCCAGTCCGAATAACAACATACCCACGGCATAAAGTGCCAGGCCATAGTACAAACTTTTTTCACTCCCGATCTTTGGATTGATGATACGGGTGAGGCCTGCCTGCACCAATGCCACCAGCACACCTACCACGGCCAGCGAAATACCTACCATTCCTTCGCTCCAGCTAAACCGATGTATGGTAAAGTAGCTCCAGTTGCTCATGATGGCATGCGCAGCAATGTATAGTAAAAGGATGCTTATGATAAGGGGCATTACTGCCGGGTACTTCATCAGCTGCAATAAAGAACCAACCGGGTTTGCTCTTTTCCAGTTGAATTCCCTGCGGTTCGCCGGTTTAAGTGATTCGGGCAACACAAAAAAACCATAGCCCCAGTTAAGCAGGGCAAGCACTGCCGCCACATAAAAGGGAACCCGTTCTCCAAACTGGCTTACCACCCCTCCCATCAGCGGGCCGATGATAAAACCCAGTCCGAATGCAGCGCCGATCATACCAAAATTCTTTGCCCGGTTATCTGCGTTGCTTATATCGGCAATGTATGCGGCAGCCGTGGTAAAACTGGAACCCGTGATGCCGGCAATGATCCTGCCGATGAACAGCCAGGCATAAGTGGGCGCCAGGGCCATAAAAATATAATCAATACCAAAACCAAATAAGGAGAATAACAGCACCGGCCTGCGGCCGTATTTATCGCTCAGGTTTCCCAGTATGGGGGCACAAATGAATTGGGTAGCGGCATAAGCCACCATCAGGTAACTGCCGTATTTGGCAGCCGTGCTTACGTCTACATTATTAAGCCTGGAAATAAGACCCGGCATCACCGGGATGATGATGCCAAAGCCGATCACATCGATCAGCAGGGTAATGAAGATAAAACCAACGGCTGCGTTTTTACTGGAGGCCATAGTTAGATGCAGGAACTTTCTGCTTGCAAAATAACGGTAAATATTAAGTCATGGGCATAAAAAAAGGCTCATTGCTGAGCCTTCTATCGAAAGTAAATAAGTAATTACCATCTTTTACCGCCGTTGCCACGGTTGTTGGAATAACCACCGCCACCGCCGCGGCTTCCACCATTTCCTTCAGATTTTTCCCTGGCTACAGAAACTGACATGGCTCTTCCTTCAACTTCTTTGTTGTTAAGGCCAAGCATAGCGTCTTTTCCTTCGTCGTCGGAAGGCATTTCCACAAAACCAAAACCACGTGAGCGGCCGGTTTCCCTGTCGGTGATCACTTTGGCAGAACTTACCTGTCCAAAGGTTGAAAAAAGTTCGTTCAATTCAGCATCGCTGGTATTGAAACTCAGATTTGAAACATAAATGTTCATAAAAAAAATTAAAAATAAAATAAATAAAATACCTGTGCAGTAAAGAAGAAAGCAGACTTTAAAGACGAAAAACTGTTACGGGGAGAGAATTGTAAAAATTGAATCTATCTTGACTGTGTGCTCACAGCATTAATGTACGGCACAAAGCTATGCTTTAATATTGGGAGTAACTAATCTATTATTAAAGAGGCGGAATACATGATCGAGGATACGGGGTACAAGATACAGGATACAGGATGCTGGATACGGGCAAAAAAAACCTTCATCACAAGTTATTCTGATGACACATGAAAAAGGGTACTTGTGATGAAGGAATATGTTTATATCAGGCAGCCTTCTTGCCCATGCCCATTACCATGGCAACTACGGCGCCGGCAACTGCCGTCATTACGGTAGAAACTGCTACATCAGCAGCCATGGCTGTTTTGCTGATGACCGTGGTGGTTGCATAGATCATGCAATCGTATCCCACTGCTATCAGTAAACCAACTATCCCGCCGGTGATGAATCCATTGGCCATAGAATTTACATTGCCTTTTACGAATATATAAGCCAGCACAAATCCCATCGCCAGGTTACCGATGGCCAGGTAAAGAAAGTCAGGTTCAGTTCTGCTTACATTACCCGCAGCCCCGGTATGGTTATTCATAAAATCCATCAACAACATTCCGTAGATCAGCCAACCCAAAAGAAAGAAGAGGATACCGCCCACGATACCCCCCATGAACAATTTTTTAAGGTCCATAAGTTTAGTTTTTGATGAGTAAATAATACCTCAAACAAAATAGGGCTTAGTTCAGCAAAATGCAAGCGGGCAGGGAAATAGCTTTCCACAAAACGGGCGGGAATGTTAGCAACTGCTGCAGGTGGTGTAGCGGTAATTATTTTTTTGAAAAGGATTTATCAACCTGGCGGCCGAAAAAATATCCGCCTGCGGCACCCACAACGCCCCCCAGTAACAACCAGAGAAAATCGGAACCGGCAGCAAAAAAAGCAACGCCGATGCCCAGCAAGGCAAAGAAGATGATTCCGGCAGGAACAGCGCTTCTGTTCTTCTGTGACTTTTCTGCATTGGATGCAGCATGAAACTCATGATGGTGTTTTCTTTTCTTTGAACGGGGCATGGTTTTTATTTTCAAAGTACGAAAATTCTGAGATATTATTTCTTACTGTAAACGGAACAGTATTTCCGTTTGAATTGCTGTCATCCTGAGCGATGGCGAAGAATCTACAAAACAGTATCGTCTCATTCACAGGAGATGCTTCGTACCTCAGCATGACAATTATTAAAATTCTGACTTAGATACTACTCAACCGGTCAAGCTCCTTTACATACTCATACTGCAGGTCTTCGTGCATGCCGGAAACCGCTTTGCGTATCTTCTTCAACTGGTTCTGGTACATATTGTTTATTACGGGGTTTGTTTCAAAGGGAATACCCGATGCCTTTAGGGTACTGCAGAAGAAAAGCAATAACCGCACTTCTGTTTCTGCCGAGCCGCTGAAGCGGATGATCTTTGCAGCATACCGTAAAATTTTCCTTAGGCTTTTCTTTGCAAAATAAAGGTTACTGGTATTCATCTCTTCAAACTGAAGTACGATCTCCTGTTTGGCGCCCTCCAGGTAAGCTTCTTCGTCGTATGCTTCAAACAACAGTCGCCGCGTACCGGACGGCGCGGCC
>DAOLIP010000123.1:0-9054 GCA_035328475.1 Ferruginibacter sp. | reverse complement strand
CAGCAGGAAACCAGGTACACAGATTTTCTAACCAGCTTAAACTGGAAGACGGAAGAAAGCCGTATCATGGAAGGAAACAATGTTTCTTATTACAAAAGAGGCGGTCAGGAGAACAGCATTAACCTTGATAATGATGTTTATAAATTCAATGCAGATAATACGGGTATATGGTCCTTCAACGGGCAGGAGTATAAATTTACCTGGAGTTATGGCAACGTGGAGAAGACAAAGATCAAAATGATCATGCAATATCCCACGCCGCTGGTTGTGAACCTGGAGAATATTATTATCAGTGCGTCTGTCTTTTCATATACAAGACTTCAGCAGGCCAACGGGGTTAATTTAATGGCCAATGAAACGAGAACGGTAAAATAAGGGCACGCTTTATTTGCCCATTACTTTTTCCCATAGTTCGGGTATTCGTTTTACCCAAACCAGTTCCTTCATCTTTTCTTTGGCATCTTCAATGGGGCTGCCAAAATAAACCTTGCCGCCTTCGGTATCTTTTCCCACGCCGCTTTGTGCATATACGGTAGCATTGGCTCCAATGGTGAGGGTCTTACTTACACCTACCTGGCCCCAAAGGGTTACCCCATCTTCTAATATTACGCCGCCGGCAATACCAACCTGTGCGGCAATGAGGCAGTTCTTTCCCGTTACGGTATCGTGGCCAATATGTATCATATTATCCATCTTGGTTCCTTTGCCAAGTATGCTGTCGTGACTAACGCCGCGGTCAATGGTACAGCCTGCGCCGATCTCTACATCGTCTTCTACTATCACCCGGCCGCAGCTGGGCATTTTTTTGTACCAGAGTTCCCGGTCTTTTTTACTGTTATAATAAAAAGCATCGCTGCCGATGACCGTGCCTGCCTGGATGATGACATTGTTACCAATGATGCAGTGATCCATGATACTTACATTGGGATGAATGATACAGTTCTTCCCGATGCGTACATGATTACCGATGAATACCCCGGGATAGAGAAATGTTCCTTCGCCAATGGTTGCCGAATCGCTGATCATTTTTTTTGCCGGTTCAAACGGACGGAAGTGGGTAGCAATTTTGCAGTAGGCTTCAAAGGGGTTGTCAACAATGAGCAATGCTTTTCCTTCGGGTACGTCTGTTTCTTTATTGATGATGATGAAACTGGCCGCACTGTTTAAACATTTGGCATAATATTTCGGATGATCAACAAAAACAAGATCGCCTTTTTCTACTTTGTGAATTTCATTGATACCGGTTGCCTGGGCATTGGGATCGCCTACTAATTTTGCCTGGATCAGCTCAGCGATCCATTGCAATGAAACAGGTGAAGGGAATTGCATACACGTAAATTTCATCAAAGGTACATCGCTTTGCTTTTAGTTGATTTGCCGGGAAAAACTATAAAAACGACCCTTTCGCCCCCGGGTTAAGAAAAAAAATTTTTGCATTTTTTGCCACGGAAAACAGGAGTATGCATGTGATACTTCGTCATTTTTATACGAGAAGAGTTTATTTTATAAAACAGACAGGTTTGTTAAAAATAAAAACAGACTCTTCTGAAATACCAGTAAAATCAATAGTTTCATTGCATGCTTCATGGATCAGAAAAAATAAAAAATGAATTCATGTTGATGGCAGCTGATTTTTTCCGGATGCAGAACGCATGTAAAAACATCGTCCTTATCCACAGGCCAAAAAAAAATGTTAATAAAAAATTTCGAAAATATTTTTCTGTTAGGAAAATTTCTTTTTAATATTGTGTAGGGAATTTGGTTCCCGGTACTTACTAACCCATCTATATAGCAAAGCCTGGCAGTCAAAAGCCGGGCTTTATTATTTTCAGCAAGGACTGTTTTTAATTTTATAATTATTCATAAATGAAAATCTCAGAAGTTGTAAAAGATGATCTTCTCATCAGTACAGATAAAACAAAGCTGGATGTTACACTTATTCATCACTACTTGTGCACGGAGAGTTACTGGGCTAAAAATATTCCCATAGCCCTTGTTGAAAAAAGTATTGCCGGTTCTTTTTGTTTTGGCATCTATCATCATGATGCGCAGGTTGGTTTTGCAAGAGTGATCACCGATCATGCCACCTTTGCATACCTGGCCGATGTATTTGTTTTGGAAAACTACCGGGGTAAAGGACTAAGTAAATGGCTGATGGAAACGATCATGAGCCATCCCGATCTGCAGGGATTGCGACGCTGGTTACTGGCCACCCGGGATGCCCATGGCCTGTATGCACAGTATGGCTTTGTGCCGCTGGATAAGCCCGAACGCATCATGGGCATGAAACCTTTTGAAGAATATCCTGCCATCAACTCATAACTTTATCCTGTAACTTGCAGCCTAAATAAAAATAACATGCTTAAATCAATGACGGGTTTTGGAAGGGCAGAACAAACAGTGAATGAAAAGACTTTTTTGGTAGAGATAAAAGCGCTTAACGGAAAACAATTCGAACTGCAGCTTAAACTGCCTCCCTTGCTCCGTCCTTATGAATTTGAAATAAGGAATGCATTACAGGAAAGCCTGGTTAGGGGTACCATTGATTGTACCATAAACATCAAACAGAATGGAACTTCCAAACCCGTTAATATCAACACCGATCTTATCAAAGCATATTATAACCAGATAGAAACGCTGGCCACTGAACTAAAGATCGATACCAATTCGGTATTAAGTGCCTTGCTCCGGTTGCCCGAAGTGGTAACACCCACCAATGATGTATTAAATGAAACAGATTTTTCTGAATTTAAAAAAGTGCTGCAGGCAGCACTGGGCGACCTGAACCTGCACCGGGTGGAAGAAGGAACTGTTTTGGAAAAAGACCTCATAAAACGTATCAGTAATATTAATGAACAGGAAGAAGCCATTTTAAAACTGGAACCCAACCGTAAAAAAAGGATAAAGGACGAGATAAACCAGTTGCTGGAGAAAAACGTGGGTAAAGAGAATATTGATAACAACCGCATGGAGCAGGAACTTATCTACTACATGGAAAAGATAGATATCCATGAAGAGCAGATACGGCTAAGGCAGCATTGCGAATATTTCCGGTCCATATTACAGGAGCCGGAAGAAGGAAAAGGTAAAAAACTGTCTTTTATATTGCAGGAGATCGGCCGGGAAATAAATACCACCGGCAGTAAAGCCTACGATGCCGATATTCAGAAATGCGTGGTGAAGATGAAAGACGAACTGGAAAAGGCCAAGGAGCAGGTATTAAACGTTCTATAAGTCCCATTATTAATATAGTCCAGATGATTCAAATGAGCAGTTATAAACAATGGTACGTTATCGTATCCTGTGCATTTCTCTTATTTGCTGCTTCGTGCAAACAAACAGATGTGTTTGAAAAGAACACAGTGATACCGAAATATGAATGGCGCAGTGATTTTTCCGCCACGGGCGATTTTGTGATCACCGATACGGTATCTGCCTACAGCATTTACCTGGTACTCAGGCATACCGATGCGTATAAGTACAATAATATCTGGCTTAATATCGGCTTACAGGCTCCCGGCGATACCCTTTTTGAGCAGCGGGTAGACCTGAAGCTGGGCGATGATGCCAACGGGTGGGAAGGAACCGGCATGAACGATATCTGGGAAATAAGGAAATTACTCAATGGCCGGCCCCGTCGCTTTAAGCAGGCCGGTAAATATTACTTCAGCATATCGCAGATCATGCGGGATGATCCTTTACCAAATATAATGAGTGCAGGACTGCGAATTGAAAAGAGAGAACCGCAGTAAGATTAACAAAGCCTTTATCCAAAAATTACCGTCGGTCCGTTTTTTTCAAAACAATTCTTTATTTTGCATGTATGAAGATGAAAACTGGTGTACTCTTATTAACTGTGGTAACTGCTTTTAGTGCAAACGCACAGCAACAGCATAATGAATATGTACAAAAAGGGGAGTTTGGAATTACCGTAGGCGCCGCTCATTATTTTGGCGACCTGAATACCCGTGCTGCTATCAACAGGCCTAAGCCTGCATTAGGAGCCTTTTTCCGTAAGCAATTTGGCAACTATGTCGGGCTGCGCATCAGTGCACATTATGCACAGGTAGGCTACAGCGATACATACAGCAAGAACGAATACCAGAAGACCCGTAACCTCAGTTTCAATTCCAATATATGGGAGTTGGCTTTACAGGGCGACTTCAACTTCTTTAAATTCATTCCCGGTGATCCTTATTATGCATTTACCCCTTATATAACCCTGGGTGTGGGTGCATTTACCTATGATCCTTATGCCTATCTCAATGGCAAAAAAGAATTTTTGCGGCCCTTGGGAACTGAAGGCCAGCAGATAGGTTATAACGGCCGAAAACCTTATAGTACTTTAGCCATGTGTATACCGCTTGGTGTGGGTATAAAATATAATATTACAGACCGGCTGAACCTTTCTTTCGAGATAGCCCACCGGTTTACAATGACTGATTACTTGGATGACGTAAGTACAACCTATATTGGGGCCAGCCGGTTTACACCGCTGTCATCGGCCGGGTTATTACAGGACCGCTCCTATGAGATAGATCCTGATAATATCATTGGTGTTGAGGGCAGGCAAAGGGGCTGGAGCAAGCAAAAAGACCAGTATATTATAGCTGAAATAGGACTTTCTCTTAATATCAGCAGTTATAAATGCCCCAGTACTAAATAATTGGGGCTTATAGATTTTTTTTTTAAATAAAAACTTCTATATTTACAGTCCCTCAAGTAACGCAGATAATCCAATCCCCATTATTATCTGAGATTTTCCCAACCAAAGAAGAACAAAGCCTAAATCCGGTTATTTCTGTGATGGAACCATAGTTTCAATCCGCACAAACATTAAACTATGGCGTTCATTCGCTGCTGCATTACCACAGCGGTATTTGCCTTTTGTATGCTATATACTCAGGCACAAACCGTGTTCTATCCACAGGGATCGTCTCAGTTGCTTAAGTCAACTGCAGAGGATGCAGCTATGCTTTTACAGAAAGCGATAAAGAGCAGCCAGTTCAATATACAGACCTACAATACCATGCCTTCTGCCGGCATTATCTTCATTTACGATTCAACCATTACTGATAACCAGGCCTGTAAAGTACAAAGTGACGGTACCGGGATAATAAAATTCACTGCTTCGCAGGATAATGGACTATGCTTTGGTATTTACCAGTACCTGCAAAACCTGGGCTTCCGTTTTTACCAACCGGGATCTATCTGGGAGATCATTCCTTCCCTCAATTCGGCCTATAAGAAAATTGACAGCATTTATACAAGCAGTTTTAAATACAAAACCTGGTTTGTAAGCGGTGGCCATAACCGCTGGGCGATGGATAACAGTACTACCTACAGCTGGGACACTTATTTCGGGGAGAACGGCCATAACTGGGCCTTATATCAACGCAGGAATGGAATGGTTGGAGCCTATCGGTTCTCCGGTCACCGGGCCGATATCATGACAGGCAATTATCTTTCTTCTTTGCAAAACAATCCCTGCTATGTTGCCTGCTTTAATAATTCCCGTGTGGCAAATACGCAGTCAGTACCCGATGTAAATAACCAGGCTTCCATGAATTTGTGGTCCGCCACCATTGAACAAAAATATACACAGTACAGGACCAATATTTTCAGCAACCGTACCCTGTATGTAAATCAATACCGGAATTTTAATTATGCTAATCAGTATATCGGAATCGAAGTGCCGGATGGGGCCCGTTGGGGAAATTCAACCGACAATTCAGGATGCCAGAGCACGGGGTATTCAAAAGAAAGCGATCAGCAGTTCACCCTTGCTAATCATACGGCTCAGCGGATCAATGCACTTTACCCCGCTATGCGTTTCCAGGTATATGCGTATTCAACACATGCGGATGTTCCTTCACCGAATATTTCCCTCTCTGGTAATATTGATGTTCAGTTGATACCGGCTGTTTATCAAAACCTCACCAGCGCCAACGGGTTAAGAAAACGCTGGTTAAGCAGAACCGGAAATATTTCTGAATACAATTACCTTAATCTTTCAAACTGGAGTGGTGAAACACCGGCATTTTACCTGGATGATCTTAAGGCAACAGTACAGATCGCAAAAGATACAAAAAGCCAGGGCCTGGTTTGGGAAGCGTCTCCGGCAAAATTTGCCAGCCTGCCTTATTTACTGGCCGCCAACAATTACTTATTGAATGACAAGGCACCGATAGACAGCACCCTGCAGGAATTCTGCAATACTATGTTTGCCGGTGGAGGGGGAACAATTTATAAACTGCTCCGGTTTTGGGCTGATGATAAAAATATAACAGGTGGAAACTCCAATAAGTACCGGATACCATTGTACCTGCAGATGATCGCTGAAGCAGAAAACAAAACACAGAACGAACCGGAAGTGGTAAAAGAAAGGATCCGTGAGTTAAAGGCGTACATACACTACATGGTACTGTATTACAATTGGGCGGCCGATCAGCGCTCAAACGATGCAAAAATAGATAAGGCTGCCGCCTTGTGTATATACCTGGCCAAAACAAACAGGATGCAACTGGTGAACAGTTATTACATGATCGCAGTTGTTACAAGCAAATATCCTGCAGGCGGTTGGTTCTACCAGCAATATAACAATACAAGCGGATCGGCCTATCAAAACGGCACCCTGCCTTTATTGACCCCGGCGGAAATTGATAATAACTTTCAAAACGATGTGGCAGCATTCGGCGGCGCCATCAATGCATATAAATTTGAAGCGGCTTCTTTTGTAAAGGAAAAATTCTTCACCGGCAATATCAGTGCCCTGAAAAAGATTAATGTTCAATTGAAATATACCAACGGCCAGGACTATTATAACCGCAGTGAATTCATGATCCAGTCGCCGGCTGCAGGAAATTTCACCATCAATTATAAACCCACGTTTGATATGGCGGGTAAAGGATATATTAATTTCACGGTTGAATCAACAGAAAGAACACTTGATGTTGTCAAAGATTTTTCTATTGACCGGAATGCAGGGGCAGGAAGCCTGGTGATAAATCTCCCTTCTGCCGGAAATTATAAACTGACCGTTTCTTCAAAATACCAGTCGGCAGTTGACCTGGAAATACTTACTAATAAAAACATCTTTTATAAGAGCGGAGCTTTTTTTGGAAAGGCAACAGAGATCTACCCGAACGACATGATCAGCATGCCCGGGTATTTTTATGTGCCTGCTGAGTTAAACAGGATCTATTTCAGCATGAGTAACAGTTATACTGCCGGAACCGGGTTTGCAACAGAAGAAAAAATAAACAATGCATTTGCTTTCACAGACCATAACAGTAAAATTCTAAAAGCACGATTTGTAACCCCCACAGATTCTTCTTTGTTTTACATTGATATTCCCCAGGAGAGCAGGGGCAAATTTTGCAGGATCACTAAAAAAGGAGGTTACGACCTGGTGTTTGCCAATATAAGCAACCTTTTATGGTTTGCCGGCCCCCAGGATCCTCCGTGCAGCAATGCAGGCTTTACCGTTTCTGTTATTAACCGTAACGGCAATTGCATTACGCAACTTACTGCCACTTCAAATGCTGCCCAACTGGAGTGGGAGATTTCAGACATGGGGCGTATCCTCAATTTCTCTAATCAGTCTGTGGTAGAACTGCCCGATTACAGTTCTCCCAATGCCGTTGTCACCCTTTCCAATGGAAGTAATTGCAGCAGTACCAGGCGTATTGGCGATGATGCAAATTATTTAAAGGCCAGGCAGGCATGTGCCAGCGGCGCTCCGTTACCAGCCAGGTCTTCTTCCGGTACAGCTGCTTTGTATCCCAATCCTTCAAGCGGGGTGTTTAATTGTCTTCAAAATGGGTCAGCACAAACAGCTACCGAGATCATTTTAGTGAGTCCGCAGGGGACCCGGGTAGGTAGTTTTAAAAATGTAAAGCAATTTGATATCAGCAATGCTCCTGCCGGGCTTTACCTCTATAAAATGCTGGTAAACGGCGAAGAGTTTACCGGTAAACTCGTAAAGCTGTAAGATTTAACCCCAAAAAGCATATTACAACCAAAATTTGTTAGTTTTGCCGGCCCAAATCACGCCCACGGCGTGAATACTTATTTTAGCATTTATGAGCCTGAAGGATAAAATAGACATGCAGCGGCTGCCGAGCCATATCGCTATCATTATGGATGGCAATGGAAGATGGGCACGGGAAAAAGGCGAAGACCGTCTGTATGGGCACCTTCATGGGGTAGAGAGTGTACGTAATGTGGTAGAAGGAGCTGCTGAACTCGGGATCAAATACATGACGCTTTATGCATTCAGTACCGAGAACTGGGACAGGCCAAAGTATGAAGTATCTGGGTTGATGGAATTATTGGTGGATACGATCCATAAAGAAGTACCTACCCTTAATAAGAATAATATCAAACTGCATGTGATAGGCGATATTGATTTGTTGCCCGAAGCAGCAAAGGTGGAATTAACGGAAGCGCTGAACGAAACCAGCAAAAACACCGGGCTTAACCTGGTAATGGCACTTAGTTACAGCAGTCGCTGGGAAATAGTGAATGCAGTGAAAAATATCGCTGCTGATGTAAAGGAAGGAAAACTGAATGCTGAGTCCATCAACCAGGAAACCATTCAACAGTACCTGGCCACACGTAATTTTCCCGATCCGGAGCTGATGATACGTACCAGTGGAGAATACCGGATAAGTAATTTCCTGTTATACCAGCTTGCCTATTCTGAACTGTATTTTACCAATACGCTTTGGCCCGATTTCAGGAAAGAAAACCTGTACGAGGCCATACTGGATTACCAGGGCAGAGAGCGTCGTTTTGGAAAAACTGGCGAACAAATAAAGAACGAGGAAGCCGCTGGTTAGCAAGGCTTTTTGAAGAAAAAAAATACCCATTTCCTGGGCATTTAAGCGAATGATTTAGGATGAGGTTAACAAATACTTTTAATTATTGGGCTTAATTTGCCGCACGATAAAAACCAATTGATGCAGAGGATCTACAAAGGCTTTTTTTTTAGGCGATCGTGCTGCTCTACACGATGCTCGGCGGCATGGTGTCGGTCGTGTTGACCGACTA
>DAOLIP010000122.1:0-9133 GCA_035328475.1 Ferruginibacter sp. | reverse complement strand
AATTTTCTGCCGTAACGCCGTCTTTATCCTTTGCGATGGCCAGTTCAAAATTTTTGATGGCCTCTTCTTTTTTGCCCAGCAGCATAAAGCTTTCGGCATAACTGTCGTACACGTTCGCCGATTCGGGGAAAAGCTTCACATTCATGGCCAGTACCTTATTGGCATCATCCAGTTTGTTCTTATTAATGAGTGAGTAACCGTAAGCATTTATTTTCGTTTCCAGTTCATTCCGGAAATAACGGTGCAGGGGATCTTTTAAATAAGCGGAGGCTGTTGAAACGGCATCGTCAAATTTTCCCTGCTCAACCAATGCCTTTAATTTATCGTCAATGGCTTCCTGTCCGTTGTAGCTGTTTATCACATTCATCACGGGATCGGTATTGTTATAGTAATCGGCAAAGCTCATTTCCACGGCAAGGGCAGGGTAGGTGGCTTTACGTTTATCGCGGGGGTCCATGTTCTGCCACCAGAGCCAGCTCAGGTTTGCCTGCAGTTTGCTGTTGGGTAAGGTCTCGGTACGGGTATCGCCGTAAAAATTCACGTTCTCGCTGGTAGGTTCTCCCACAAAGATCACTTCTGTGTTTTTTTCCAGTTCATTTACCAGGTTCTGTGCTGCCGAAAAAGTGCGGCGGCCGATGATGCAGAAGAATTTTCCTTTCTGGTTTATTTTTCTTGATTTAACAATGCCTGTAATGATGGGTTTGTTGAGGGTGTTGTTACCACCGCCGTTTGTACGAACATCCAGTATAAGCCTGGCTACATCATTATTGTCGATAAAATCAACCATACTGTTGAAAAAACCGGCAATGGTATTCTTCCCATCGTTCAATGTAACGCTGTGGCGCACGTACAGTGTTTTTGTTTCGGGCAGGTACTGCATGTACCGGAACGATGCCGGTTCTTTTTGCCAGAGCGGTACCTCGCCGGCCTTTTTAGCAACTACCCAGTCTTGCGGTGTTTCAAGCCCGGTCATGCTGAAAACGTTGTTATTGCTTCCGGCTTTAAAAACAATGGTTTCTTCTTTGCCGTTCTTCAGGCAGGTAATGGTTACCTGTGATGCATTGTCTGTAATGCCCTGCGTTTTTAAAAATTCAGGTATGGCCAGGTAGAACACGCTGTTGCTTTTAAAGCCCTGCTCATTTTCATAAGATACCAATGGCCTCACCGCTTCCAGCGCATCCTCAATCTTCATGTTGCCGATCTTCAGCACTTTGCCGCCAACGGCTTTCTCATACTCTTTTGAGGCCGTTAAAATATAAATGCCATCACTAAAGGAATACAAGCCATAGGGCAACCTGTTCAGCTGCAATGATGTGGAGCCCTGGTGCAAACCAAATGTGTTCATCTGGGTATGCCCGATATGAAACAATGCGAGCAATTTGATGAAGCCGGTAAGCACCTGTTCCTTTTCCAGCTGAGGCAATCGTTTATGAAAATCGTCAACGGCTTTATCCCAATCGGCTGCACTGATGTTGTAAAAAAGATTAGGGTACTTCGAATGAATGGTCTGTTGCAGGTAACGCAGGTCATTCTGCCATTCGGGGGCAGTCTGGCTGTTCGCTGACAGCAGTAAAACACACAGCAGGGTGCTTAAGAATATTTTTTTGATCATGGCTAATGATTTAGGATTTAAAAGTAGAGTAAAAAAGGAGCGGCATATGTTTCTTCGTATAAAAATGAGATGAAAAGCAGGCTTTTGAGATGAACGGCAGGTTTAATGAACTTTTTTTACTGAATTTTGGATAATGGGCTCCAGATCTCTATTTGCCAATAAGTATACATTCCATTTCCTTTTCTGGATATTCTTTGTTTTTTCATTTGTAATGGATACCACGGCCTTGTTCTCACAGGGTACCGGGTTATATGTTTATTATATTCTTGCCAAAACCTTTGTCCAGGCTGCGTTGGTCTATATCAATATCCTGTTGCTGTACCCCGTATTTTTTAAAAAGAAAAAATACGGGTGGTACATTGTATTTGTATTTTTCATCACGTTGATCGCCGGTTATTATAACCTTAAGCTGGAGCTGTATATAAGGAATAATGACCTGTTGATAAGTTCAGAAAAGCATTTTCGCTTCTTCTTGTCACAACTGGGCATGGCAGCCCGGTATGTGATCATTTCGTTCCTGCTAAAGATATCGGTTGATTATTATGAGCAGAAGGAGACCCTGAAAAGGATCGAACTTGAAAAAACAACCGCCGAGCTGAATTTTTTAAAGGCCCAGGTGAATCCTCATTTTCTATTTAACACCCTCAATAACCTGTATGCATTGATCCTGGAGAAATCGGATAAAAGCGGCGAGGCAGTGCTGAAGCTGGCCGATATCATGAAATATATCCTGGCTGAAGGAAAGGAAGACAAAGTGGGCCTGCAAAAAGAAATTGAATTGCTTTATAATTATACAGAGCTGGAACGGTTGAGAAAACCCGGTGCGGAAATAATCTTTACCGCTTCGGGCAATACACAGCAGCATGTTATTACGCCGCTGTTACTGCTGCCGCTGGTGGAGAATGCCTTTAAGTACGGGCTGAATTCGGTTTCTAAAAATGGTTTTGTGCGCATTACTATAACCGCTTTAACCGGCACCGTGCAGGTAACGGTTGAGAACAATATTCCGCCGGTGACAAATAACGAAGCAATAAGATCGCTGGGAATGGGTATTGAAAATGTAAAACAGCGGCTGGAGATATTATATCCCGGAAAGCACCTGATCCATATCGACCGTAAAAAAGAAAGTTTCCTTGTTAACCTGCAATTACAAACAATATGACCTGCAAATGTGTGATCGTGGATGATGAACCGCTGGCGCATAAAGTGCTGCAGAGCTATATTGACAGAACCGCCGGCCTGTTGCTGGTAAAGCAATGTTATACGGCAGAAGATGCCAGGCAATACCTGCTGGCCAACCCTGTGGATATTTTATTCCTGGATATTGAAATGCCGGAAGAGACGGGCATTCAACTGCTGCAGTCATTGCCGCAAAAACCAGTTACCATTTTTACCACGGCCTTCCTGCATTATTCGCTGGAAGGTTATGATTTGGGAGTGATGGATTACCTGGTAAAGCCCGTACGTTACGAACGCTTTGAAAGGGCCGTAAAAAAAGCCACGGAGTTTTTGGCATTACTTCAGTTTAAACATAACCTCGATCAGGAAAGTACCGGTCAGTCAGGCCTTTTAATTAAGACAGGGAATAAGAAAATTACCGTAAGCCGCAGCAGCATCACTCATGTGCAGGCGCTGAAAGACTATGCCATCCTTTATTGCGAGGATACAAAATATGTAGTGAGAAGCACCATGAAGGAAATGGAGGAACTGCTGGGTGTTACCGGGTTTTTACGGGTACACAAATCATTCATTATTTCGAAAACCAGGGCCCGGTTCTTTGCTTCAGGCAAAATTGAGTTTGAGAATTTTGAGATACCGGTTGGCCGAAAATACCGGAAAGCGATTGAAGATTATTTACGATCTGCAAATCCGTCAGTATAGAATGAACCAATTAAAAATAGTGAATGGTGAGTTCAGCATTATGAACGGGGCATACTTACCCATTTTTAAATTTCTTGTTCCCTGTTCGATATTTTTTATCACCCGCTTACTTCAACAATCTCCTCCCCAAAAATCCTCCTATCGCTATTGCCCATACAATGGCAAGTACCAGGTAAAGGTTTAATGTAAGTTCGTGTAACCAGGCTGTTTGTAAAATACCAGAAATGGAATCACCCAGGCAGGAAATCCCCGTAACGATCGTAAGCCAGCCCATTGCTTTGTATCTGCTCTTCAGTAACAGGTAACCGGTAAAGCCCCACCAGGCTGCTGCAAAAAGCATTTCCAGGAGATTCCACATGCCGCCATACACCATATCGTTCAGTAAACTGAAATTGGCTTTTAGTACCTGTTGTTCTGCTGCAGTGGCAAGCGGATAGGCAGCCATTATCTTTGGCCAGCCAACAGCCAATACCGAAGCTCCGATACCTCCGATCAATACATAGGCAAGTCCGCAAAAAGTAATGAGGTTGCTCCAGGCAGACCTGGTTCTCATCCAGTCGTGCAGCAGATAGATCACCGGCAGTAATAAAAGATAATACCCAAACATATCCAGTATCATCGACCACCTGGCTGCATCAGCACTGGTACCCGGCGTTGATAAGATCAATAATGGATCTGCCATGGCATCCATATTATAATTAGCTGCCACCACCGATGAAAGGATACATGCCAGCGCAAGTATACCCGATAATATGCTGATAGCGCCAATATTTCTTTGTTGACCAAGCAGGTTCATTGTTTATTGTTTTATGAATAGAACGCAAAACTATGCAGCAGTAAACAAGTGGGGTAGTGCATCTGTAATGAATTGGGGAATACCGGGTATTAATTGGGGAGTTAAATAGTAAGGGAGAATATTGAACAAGGAATAATGAACAAGGAACGGAGGCTCTTCAAAATTCTACATTCCTTGTTCCTTGTTTAATATTCCCAACTTCTCCAGCCTAGTAATATATCTACAACAGGTTTGTATAAGCGTCTATTTCCGGGGAGATATAAAGCCTGCATCTTTGTACTGTTAAAAATCTGATCTGATATTCCTCTGAAACCTGTTTAGAACCAACCTGTGAAAACCCGGTGAACCATACCCTGGTCATCGTTAAATGAATCCTGTGAAAAACCTTCAGCAATGGAGGTTTTTTCCAAATCCCTGATCAACCACTGTCTTTTGCCCTTAACCCGCAATAAACCACTTAGAAACCTCGACCAATAACAAAAAGAAAGGAAGGCATTGCCTTCCTGTTCTTTTTTACAGGAATGTTTCTGAACTATTATCCAAATGGTTCTGTGATCGATTTACTCAATGGAGAAAAAGATTTTGGACCATCGGTGGTCATGTACACACAGTCTTCATGGCGCACGCCAAATTCACCGGGTATAGCTATCGTGGGTTCTATGCTGAAGCACATGCCCGGTTCTAATAAACGTTTATTCCCCTTTACCATATTGCCCCACTCATGCCCGTCCATACCAATACCATGACCGGTGCGGTGCGGCAGTCCGGGTAATTTATAACCCGGACCAAAGCCTGCGTCGGTGATCACTTTACGGGCGGCGGCATCTACTTCTTCGCAGGCAACCCCGTTCTTAGCTGCAGCAAAACCCGCAAGCTGGGATCTTTGTTCCAGGTTCCATATCTCCAGCTGGCGTTTGGTGGGTTCGGCACCAAAAACAATGGTACGGGTTATGTCGGATTGATAACCCTCCACGCTGCAGCCGCAATCCATCAACACCATGTCTCCCTTCTTTAATTTCTGTGGCTTGGTAGTGCCGTGCGGAAAAGCAGATGCTTCTCCAAAAAGCACCAGTGCAAAACCGCTGTCGTTACTCATTGTTTGCTGGGCACCTTCTATAATGGCTGCTACATCACCCGGCGACATGCCTTCTGTAAGTCCTTTGATACCTTCTTTGATCGCTGCAACCGTAATATCGCTTGCCTTTTGCATCAATGAAATTTCTGCCGCTGATTTTATGATGCGGCAGGGCACAGTAACGGGATCGGCACTTACAAAATTCAGGTGAGGCGCTTCTTTGCGTACACCATCAAAAATAAAAAAGCGGAGGCGTTCCTCCATGCCGATGTTGCCGGATGCAATACCGGCATCTTTAAGTGCACCGGCAATTAATTTATACGGACTCTCGTCTTCCTGCCAGGCATATACCTCTTTTCCTATGCTGATCAGTTCCCTGAAACGGTCTTCCTCAAAACCCGGGCACACATAGCGTACACTGCCTTTAGCAGGTATGATGGCCACCATGGTTCTTTCGCTGGGCCACCAGTTGATGCCGGTAAAATATTCCAGCGAGGTACCCGAGTCCAGTATCAATGCTTCTATCTTTTGTTCGCTCATTAAGCGTTGCGCTTTTTCCACCCTTGTTTTTCTTTCTTCCATGCTGACGGGCTTTACATCGGCGATCATTGATTGCAGGTTATTATCCGGAGTGTTTTTCGCTTCCTGCTTTTCATTGGTATTGCAGGAGCCGATACCGGATACAAGCCCGGTAGCCGCCGCCATGGCTGAAATGTTGATGAAGTCTCTTCTTTTTAAAGACATAATGTGGAATGTTTGTATGCAGGGAAGTTAGGATTTTTATCTGTAGGATCAGCTGTAGGGGTATTCACTTCTACTATTTATTATTTTTCTTTTTTGCTTCTTTTGTATCAAGTAAAAGAAAGAATAACAGTTCCAACACCATATCTATTTACGCTTATTGATCGCTTTCACAATGCGGTCGGTACGCCTCTCGGCCCTTGCATTGTTAAGCGATACCACCGCCCAGATGGCTGCAGGTATCCAGCCGATCAATGTTATTTGTAAGATAAGACAGAGGATGCCGGTGAGTATCCTGCCCCTGAGTATGAAAGAAAGCCAGGGTAATAATATGGCAAGAAGAGTCATTAACTACGTTTTACTCAATATACAATTTTACTTTTTTGTTTTTTAAATGATCGTACAGCAGATCATTTAATGATCCTTTTCTCCACGCCTTCATTGGTTATCTTAACCGGTTTGATAAGGCCCTGTTCATCAAAATACAAATGATCCATGCAGGTTACCCGTGAGTTGCCGTTGGTTTCTGTTAAGGGGCGGCGGTGGTAAATGATATACCAGTCATCGCTGCCGGGAATATTGATAACCGAATGATGCCCGGCGCCTGTAGCAATGGATGCATCCTGCTGCAGAATTTTACCTATGCGTTTGAAAGGGCCGAAAGGAGAATCGCCGATGGCATAAGCTACACTGTAATCGGGGCCTGTCCAGCCGCCTTCGCTCCACATAAAATAATATTTACCATTTCGGAAGAACATAAATGGTCCTTCCACATAACCCTGGGGTGTGATCTCTTTAAATGTATTGCCATCGGCAAATGGAATAAAGCCGGTGAAGTCGTTTTTCAGTTGTGCAATATTGCAATGGCCCCACCCGCCATAGATGAGGTAATATTTACCATCACGGTCTTTAAAGGCAAACTGGTCGATGGGTTGGGCGCCATTATAAAATGCCGGCATCAATGGTTTGCCTAAGTGATCACGAAATGGCCCGTCAGGGTCATCGGCAACGGCCACTCCAATGCCGCCGTATTCTTTATCGCTTTGGATATCGTTGGCGCCAAAGAAAAAATAATAACGGGCATTGTGTTCAATCACGGATGGTGCCCACATGGCCCGCTTTGCCCACTTGATGGCAGCCGTATCTAAAATGCGGGGGTGTTTTTTCCAATGAATAAGATCGGTTGAAGAGAATGCATCAAAGAAGACCTGTTTGTTATAGGGCGCCGACCAGGTTGGATAGATCCAGTACTGCTTATTGAATATTGCACCCTCGGGATCGGCATACCAGCCGGGGAATAAAGGATTGCCTGAATAGGTTTGCGCTTTTGAACATACAACAATAAAGCAGCAGGCAATGATGAGAACCTTCTTCATTACGTTTATTTATGCTAAACTAAATGATTTATGGTTATTACAGACTGCTGTATGAAAACCGGGGAATTGATTTTTAAAAATGCATCAGGCTGCGAACATCAGGTTTCCTTCCCTGGTAAGTGCCGCATGTATATATTGAAACCCCAGCTCGGTAATGAAAATAACGGCCGGTGAATGAAGCAGGATGTTGATCAGTCTTTCTGATCTTAGTTCCTCCAGGTGTTTTACACTTTCGTCCCAGGGAAAATTCTGGCGTACGATGATCTCGTTTGGATGAACGACCCGGGAAGTGGGATGGGAGTCGTTCTTTACCAGTTCGTAAATGGTCTGAAGGGTTTGATACTTACTTTGCATGGCCTGATAGTTTTACGATTAAGAAAAATTACCAGGGTACGGATCAAAGTACAATCATAAATCATTCCAGTTTTTACGATTTGTGTTAAGAACTTGTTTTTTTTGCCTGTGCCGGAGGATCGTATCCCGGTAACCGCTGTAAGATTCCAGGGAGTTTATACCCGCCTACCTGGTTAGATCTCAATCATTTATTCACTAAAAAGCGATCAGGGGGTAACAGCAGGCCGGGTGGCCGGATATAGAATAAAAAACACTTAGCCTGTACAACCCTTTATTAATTTGTTCTACTTTTAAATCAACGCTATGCAAAAGACATCTTTACTGATCACTGTTTTGCTGGTATTTCACCTGACTGCTCTTCCGCAAAAAGCCGTTACCGGTAACCTGGAAGGAGGCCTTTCCATATTTGTTGCATGGAAGGATGGTTCCAAAGCGGCATTCCTTCCTTCGATCACCATCGGCCCGGGTATTAAGTTTCTTAAAACCGGCAGTTTTTCCATTTTGCTGAACATACCAGTTACGGTTGGCTGGAATTTAAACAAAGGAACTTATTTCGGCATTAATGCGCCGCTGATGCTGAACCTGAAAATGGGTTCGGCATCAGGAAATGATAACAGCTCAAAATTCGGGTTCATCATTGGTGCCGGTGCCGGCTATACCAATATTGCAAATTACTATGAAGGCTCAGGTAATAAACGGGCACATAAAGAATTCTGGGGGTACCAGTTACGTGCCGGTATTAACCTGGGCAGGTCCGAAAAGGGCATCAACGGCCCTGCGATCGTTTTTAATTTTGGTAAGAGCGTTACCAGCGGCAACGGGTATGTGGCCGGACTAAGCCTGATGATCAATGGCGACATGGGTAAATAACTACCCGCCGTTATTCTCATTCATGGGGTGAAACGATAAACTCCTTTTATATCCCCTCGTAAAACATCTACAACAAAATCACAAAAGGGTTTACGTTTTAATTACTGAGCATAGAGCATCTTTGAGTTGTTAAAAATCTCGTCTGAGTATCCTTTGAAACCGACGAATCCTTTCTATGAAAACCCGGTGTACCATTACGGCCATCGTCAACAAATTTAAAATCCTGTGAAAAGCCTTCAGCAATGAAGGTTTTTTATTTACCCCATAAGCAACGCCTCCCGGGTGCTTACCTTTTTTCACAAGGCGGGAGGCGTTGGTAAAAGCTTAAAACCTCGAAGAATAAGAATGGTGAAACCATGCAGGAAGGATTGGCCTTCCTGTTTTTTTTGTGGTAATACCTGGCAACAGCAAAAACCCAGGCCTTGCAA
>DAOLIP010000121.1:0-9614 GCA_035328475.1 Ferruginibacter sp. | reverse complement strand
CGGCCGGGAAATTCATGATGAATTAGGGCAACAGCTTACCGCCATCAAAATGGACGTGGCCTGGATCGATAAAAAAACAGCCCCGGAAAATGAAGCATTCAAAACAAAACTGAAAAATGTGATCTCCCTGCTCGACGGCGGCAACCAATCGATCCGGAGAATACTGAATGAACTGAGGCCGGTTATTTTAGACGACTACGGTTTGCTCGAAGCTCTGAAATGGCAGGCACAACAGTTCACCAGTAATACCGGTATTCCTGTAATCATTAAAACAACAGAAACCCAGATTAAGATCGCCGAAGAAATCGCCACCTGTGTTTTCCGGGTATTCCAGGAAGCACTTACCAATATCACCCGCTATGCAAAGGCAGGCAAGGTGGCGGTTTCACTGGACATTGATGACGAGAACATTTTGCTGAATATTGAAGACAACGGAAGCGGATTTGACATGGCGCTGACAAAAACAAAGAAGTCGTTTGGTATTTTGGGAATGAAGGAACGGGTGGTTTCATTGAATGGAAATTTTGACCTTGATTCCGCAGTGGGAAAAGGCACCCGCATCCGGATCAGTTTACCTTTAACTAAACAGAAAACTTAAGTACAATCACTATGGAAATAAAACGAATCATACTGGCAGATGACCACAGCTTTATACGGTTGGGTATCATACAGATTTTGAAGGATGAATATCCTTATGCCGAGATCATGCAGGTGGGTGATGCCGAATCGCTGATCAAAGAAGTGGCACGTAACCAGTGGGACCTGGTGATAAGCGACCTGGATATGCCGGGCCGAAGCGGGCTGGAAGCATTGGAGCAGATAAAAATGCTGCGGCCCGATCTGCCTGTACTCATCCTCAGTATCTATCCTGAAGACCTCTATGCAATAAGGGTATTGAAAGCAGGCGCTTCGGGGTACCTCAATAAAAATTCCGCTCCTGATGAACTGATCGTTGCCATACAACGAATAGTATTGGGTAAGAAATACATCACTTCCGAAATTGCTGAAAAATTCCTCGATACCGACAGTGATAAAAAACCGCACGAATTATTATCGAACCGGGAATTTGAAGTGTTCAAATTACTGGCCGCCGGTAAAACAGTGACCCAGGTGGCCGAAATGCTTTCCATAGCTCTGACCACTGTAAGCACCCACCGCAGCCGGGTGATGGAAAAATTAAATCTCTCCACCAATTCAGACCTTACCCGGTATGCCATTTCCAACCACATTATTTCTGATATAAACATGTGAGAACGAGGGCCGGAATGACATGGTAGTATTCCTTCTACAATCCTTTTTATTGTTGCTCTACTTAAGCAATCCTGCTATTGCTATTTTTCACCAACAACGATTGCCGGTTCTTTGCAGTATTAACCCGGTATTATGAAAATTCTAATCGTTGACAGTTCGGCATGGATACCCGACCGGATTGCCAGCCTGCTTACAGAAGCCGAAGGAGATCACACCCTCTATAAGGCCCTTACCTATAAGGAAGCTGTTTCATTGTTCCATGAAACCGAGCCGGCTGTTGTAATACTCGACAAAAGCCTGCCCGACAAGGGTTCCATTTCTCTTCTCACGGAGATCAAAGCAGCTAAAAAAAATACAATGGTCATTGTGCTGTCGCTTCGAATCGACCTGAACGCAGAGCAACTGTGCAAACGGGCCGGGGCCGATTTTATTCTAGACAAGTACCACGAATTTGAAAGGATCCCGGCCATCATCAGCAGCATTAATTTAGAAATAAATGCGTAAAGCGGATTAAGAAAAACCACGAGATAAAAAAATGCACAAACGGTTAAAACATATCGGTTCAGGGCCTGGCAGAAGGGGCGTTTTGCTGTTTGTGCTTTTTTCATCCATGCTGTTGCTGGCAATAACCATTTTCCAGATCAGCAAGGCAGACATCCAGGCAGCAAACACCGAATCACTCCGGACTCACTTCCAGGTGATGGCAACAGGCAATGTTTTACTGATCGGTACAGCTATGTTCCTTATCCTCTGTGTGTTTTACCTGCTGGTTTTAGAGAACCGCAGACAACGCAGAATGATCAGCAAACTGCGTATGCAGGAAGAACACATGCGTATCATCATAAGCAATATCGGCGAGGGATTGATAGCAACCGACAGAAAAGGAGAAATCACTTATATGAACCCCGCAGCCGAACAGCTTACCGGCTGGAGCCGGGGGGAAGCCAAGAATCTACCTCTTGAAAAAGTATACCGGGTTGTGAACGAAGAAACCGGAAAGCCCTTTGAAAATATTGCAAGCCGCATATTCAGGCATGGCCTCCCGGTTGCCCTGGAGAATAATACACTCCTGCACACAAAACACAAAAAAACATTAGTGATCAGCAACAGCGGTTCTCCCCTGCTCGACCAAAAGGGTAATGTTTCCGGAGCTGTTGTTTTATTCAACAATATCACCGATCAAAAAAATAGGGAGTATGAACTGAAGCAAAGCGAAGAAAAGTACCGTATGCTGATCGAACAGGCTTCCGATGGTGTACTCATTTATTCCTTTGACGGCACCATCTATGAGTTCAACGAAGCTTCTTATAAACTGATGGATTACAGCAGGGAGGAGTTTGCACAACTGAAACTTCAGGATATGTTCTTTAATGAACCTGTTATTATCAACCAGGCCGTAGCGGATAAGATCTTTGCAGGACAGACCGTTCTCTTCCAAAGAACGTTGAAGAAAAAAAGTGGCAATGCATTGGAAGCAGAAATAAATGCACGCATGTTGCCCGACGGGCGCAGCCTGGCTTTTGTCAGGGATATCACCGAGCGTAAAAGAACAGAAAAAACAATGCGCATGGCACTGGAACGTTACGACATTCTCAGCAAAGCCACCAGCGATACCATCTGGGATTGGGATATCATCAATAACCGGATGCATTACAACGAAGGCATCAGCAAAATGTTTGGTCACGAGATAACTGAAACAGGAAATATCGCCGACTGGTGGAAAGCGAATATTCATCCCGACGATATCAAGACCGTAACCGATGCGCTGGATAAAGCATTTAAAAAAGAAAGGCAGAACCTGCAACTGGAATACCGGTTCCGCTGCGATAACGGTTCGTACAAATATATTTACGACAGGGCTTTTGTGATCTTCGACGAACAGGAGAACCCGGTACGTATGATCGGGGCCATGCAGGATATCACGTACCAGAAAGAGGAAGAGCTGCGTATTGCCCGGGCCATTGCCGATGCACAGGAACAGGAACGCAGGCATATTGGAGAAGAGTTGCACGATAACGTGAACCAGATACTGGTGGGCTCATTACTTACCCTGGGTATGGCAAAAGATAAAAATACCGGCCGGGAGAAAGTGAACGATCTGATAGAAGCGGGCAGAAATCATGTACTGAATGCCATAGAGGAATTGCGTAAGCTGTCGCACGAGATCGCCCCGGCCACTTTTGAAAAGAAATCGCTGAAGGATATTTTTGAAAACCTGCTGGAAGGCATTAATCCCAGCAAACAGTTCAGCATCAGTTTCGAATTTGATGAAGCGGCAAATAATATCAACGACGATATTCAGCTGAACCTCTACCGCATATTACAGGGCCAGGTAAAGAATATACTGAAGTACTCGGGAGCCAATGCAATAGAAGTAAGATTAGCCTGCTCTGAAAATACCGTTAAGATGAGGATCTTTGATAATGGCCGTGGGTTTGATACAAAAAGACCAAGAAGAGGGATTGGCCTTAATAACATAAAGAACCGGGCAGAATCATTTGGTGGTAAGTTCATTCTTAACTCTGCACCGGGCATGGGTTGCGAGATCATTGTTGAGATACCGGTGGAAGGTAACGAAGCTTTTCAGCTGGTGTTTAAATAAACTCCAGGTAGTCATATTGCGTACCCAGTATCTGTTTATCATCCGATCCAAGCCATTTGTTCAGCACAGTTGCATACACATTTTTAAAATCAACTTTGTGCTTCAGGTCGCCTTCATTTAAGTCGGTAAGATCAGGCATTGCATTCAAAATGCCTTTCTCCTTTAGTCCGCCGCTTACAAAGAACATATTATTGGCCGTGCCGTGATCGGTTCCGCCGCTGGCATTCTGCGATACCCGTCTGCCGAATTCGCTGAAGGTCATCATCAACACATCTTCAAAACGGTTATTCTTCTTCAGGTCGGCCGTAAATGCTTTAACCGCATCATTCAGTTCGGTGAACAATCTTTTTTGCTGGTTATCCTGGTTCACATGTGTATCAAAACTGCCCAGGCTAACATAATATACTTTGGTATTGATATCGGAGAAGATGAGCGAAGCGATCGTCTTCAGGTCTTTACCCAGTTCGGAATTGGGATAGCTTTGATCCGTTGGATGAACCCTGCTTTGCTTGTAAATATATTCAGCACTGCTGAGTGTTTCACTCATTGTTTTGTACAGGTAATCGATCGTTTCTTCCCCACTCTTGTGATCGGCATTTACATCTTTAATAAACCTGCCGTTGCTGATATTGAATAATCGTTTGGGGTCTTTAAATGCCAGGCCTTTGTTTTGTTCTCCTTTCAAAGCAAGGCTGAGCACATCATCTATTTCCATAGCCTGGGTTGGCTTGTCGCAACCTTTACATTGTGCATCCAAATAACGGCCCACCCAGCCGGTGTTGATGTATTCGTTGCTGTTGCTGGCGCTGTGCCAGATGTCCATGCTGCGGAAATGTGACCGGTCAGGATTTGGATAACCCACGCTGTTCAATATGGCCAGACTGCCATCATCATAAAAGCCTTTGAATGCTTCCAGTGCCGGGTTCAGACCTGTTTCATCATTCAGCAACAAAGATTTCTCTTTAGCAATGCCCAGGCCCGGCCGCTCCTTATAATAAATATCGTTTCGAACAGGTATCACGGTATTCAGACCATCGTTGCCGCCACTGAACTGGATAACCACCACTACTTTATTTCCCGGCGGAACCATCATCGGCCTTTCAAATGCCTTTAAGAATTTAGGCAACATCAGTGAAGCGGTTGCGAGGGAACCAACCTGGATGAATTCTTTTCTTTTTATGAGCATAATAAACAAATTAAAAATGAAGAATTAAGAATGAAAAATGTTTGGATGCCTGGCAATTTTTAATTTTTCATTCTTAATTTTTAATTAGCATAACTGGTACTCGGGTGTACTCATCAGGTTTACGATGGTACTCTTTATAAAATTTTCCCTGTTCTCTGTATTTACATATTTATCAAGCACCGCTGTACTTGTTCTGCTTTTTGTCTGCAATACCGTTTTTGAAATATTTTCCGGCAGTTTCTCTTTTGGTATCTTTTCAAATATCTTATTCACAGAAGTCCATTCAATAGTGGCCGTACCTCCTTTCACCGCCTCCTTCATCCGTTTGTTGCCGGTTTCGATCATTTGTCCCATCTGCACATCATCATCGGCCTTGGGGCGTATGTCCATCATTTCGTTGGCGGCAAGTATCTGCGGAATACGCAGTCGCAGCATCAATGAACTGCTGTCGATCCAGTTCTTTCCTCCCGGCCAGCCGGCCACATTGGGCGGAAAGAAGAGTACCTGTCCCAATGCCCGCTCAAATAATAATTGCGACTGGTCATTTTCCAGTTGCATCGGCAGTAATCTTCTGATGCCACACAGTAACTCAACGGGAGATTTAATTTTGGTACCGATATTTTTTTCATCATAGAACCAGCTGGATGTAAAAATATCTTCCATCAGTTTTTTTATATCATAGCCGCTTTTGTAAAAACGATCACCCAGCCAGGCAACTTTTGATTCATCCACGTTTTCATTCACAAAATACCGGTATGCCTTTTTAGCGATGAACACAGCGGTTTGCTTTTGTTCGGTCAGCAGGCTGATGATGTCCTCTCCATTGAAATTACCGGTCTTTCCCAATACCGTTTTACTGCCTTCGTCGTGCTGATTTCTGCGGAACACAAACCCGCCCTGCTGATTGAAACCCCAGCCGGTAAAGGCCCTGGCGGCTTCTTTGACATCGTTTTCGGAATAATTTCCCCGGCCCATGGTAAAAAGTTCCATTACCTCCCGGGCAAAATTTTCATTGGGATGTTGCTTGCGGTTCTGCTGGTTGTTGAGAAACTGAAGCATGGCCGGACTCTTACTTACTGACATCAACAGGTCTTTGAAATTTCCCAGCGAATTTTCCCGTATCACCTGCAGCAACTCCTGCTGAAAATAGCTGTTGTTTACCCGGCAGGCAAAATGACCATGCCAGAACAGGCTCATCTTTTCCCGCAACTGTGCTTCGCTGTTGATGAAAATATCCAGCCAGCGCAGGTTCAGGTTCTTCAATGCTTCTCTCGATTTCTCCTGGATCTCTTTCCGTTGTTCCCGGGTAAGGTCTTTTCGCTGCATGCCTTCATTGCCGGAAAAGTACAGGTCGATAAGATCCTGGGATACATTGATCCTCTCAGGTTTTTTATCCGAGGTGTTTACCAGTAATTGCCAAAGTTCTTTTTGAGAAATGGTATCAAGCGAAGCGGCATTTTCGGCCATGGGGCCAAAGGCGGCCCGCCATAGCAAATGCTGGTTCTTTAAGCGATTGGATGCCGGCATAATGAAAGAATGAATTATTAACTGATCAGTTGAACGGGAGTAAGACTGAATTAATTCCCAATGGTTTAATACTTAAATTTACAATTTTACTGGCTAAAAGATCTGTTGGTTTTATTAACTTGTCATTAGAATCACCGATATGCAGGCAAGAGCTTTTAAATACGCATCCCCATTGATCGTATATGTGCTGGCCTGGCTGGCTTTTACGGGTAATAGCTGGCTTACCTGGCTGCCCATGATCTATGCCTGGGTACTGCTGCCATTAACAGAACTCTTTATACAACCGGATAAAAAAAATCTGAACGATGCAGAAGAAGAACTGGCCAGGAAAGACAGGGTATATGACTACCTCCTGTATATCATCGTGCTGTTTCAGTTTGCGGCTCTTTTTGGATTTTTATATTCCATGCAAAACAGCCAGCTTCATTGGTGGGAAACAGCCGGCAGGGTATGCAGCATGGGCCTGCTTTGCGGAACCTTTGGCATTAATGTAGCACATGAACTGGGTCACCGGGTAAATACATATGAGCAGGTATTTGCCAAAGCCCTGCTGCTTACCTCACTCTATATGCACTTCTTTATTGAACACAATAAAGGGCATCATAAGAACGTAGCTACTCCCGAAGACCCCAGCAGCGCCCGGTACAATGAACCGGTTTATACGTTTTATTTCCGCACCATTATCTTATCATACATCTCGGCATGGAAAATAACCAACCGCGAAATGCAGCAGAAAGGATTGCCGGTTTTGCATTGGAAAAATGAGATGCTGCAGGCACAGGTCATCCAGTTTTTATTTGTTACAGTTGTTTTTTTACTGTTTGGCTGGCTGATAACCCTTTATTTTCTGATTGCTGCCACTATTGGCTTCCTGTTACTGGAAACGGTGAATTATATTGAACATTACGGGCTGCAGCGCAAGCAAACATCCGAAGGAAGATATGAAAGGGCTATGCCCGAACACAGCTGGAACAGCAATCACATTCTTGGCAGGCTCATGTTGTTTGAATTAAGCCGTCACAGCGATCATCATTACCTGGCCAGCCGTAAATACCAGGTGCTGCAGCACCATGAGGAAGCGCCGCAGCTTCCCACCGGCTACCCGGGCAGTATGATACTGGCCATGCTTCCGCCTCTTTGGTTTCATGTGATGAATAAAAAAATAAAAGCATTACAAACACAACATTCTAGATAATTATTTTACTACTTATTAAAACCCTGTTTTATGAAGCTCCTTAAACTTTTAACCTGCTGTGTATGCATTCTTTTTTCCGAGACCATTTCTGCACAAACCATGTGGAAGTATTTTTCACCGGATGATTTTTCAGCCAGGCGGAAGAAAGTAATGGAAAAGATCGGCGATGGTGTTGCCGTACTGCTGGGTGCGGAGCTTACCGAATCGTATACAAAATTCAGGCAGGACAATAATTTTTATTACCTCACCGGTGTGGAAGTTCCCGATGCGGTATTGATCATCGACGGCAGGAACAAACAATCTGTTCTGCTGGTTCCGGATTATATTCCCAACGACATAAAAACAGAAGCCATGATCAAACCCGGCCAGGAAGCGGCTTCGGCTTATAAATTTGACAGGGTGATATCCAGAACGGCACTCACGGGTATGTTGCAACGACTGGCTGAAAGAGGTCAACCGTTCTATCTTTCTTCCTCGCCGCAGGAGCTGGCAGAAATGAGCCGCGACCGCTGTACCTTGATCCGCACCAACCGCAGCAATGATCCATGGGACGGCCGCATCTCTAAAGAAGTGAATTTCATAAACAAAATAAAGGATCGCTTTCCGGCAACAGCAATCAATAACCTTACCCCGGTACTGGACGATATGCGCTGGGTGAAAGATTCCAAAGAAATTGCCGTGATCCGTGAATGCGGCCGCATCGGCTGCCTCGGCATCAATGAAGCCATTAAAGTAACCAGGCCCGGTATTTACGAATACCAGACCGTGGCGGCCTGTGATTTTATTTATGAAGACATGGGCTCTGCCGGCCCGGCCTATTATGCCATTGCTGCATCGGGCGAACGGGGGTTGATCTGGCATTACAATACCAATAATCATTTACTGGAACCCGGTACCGTACTGCTGATCGATTATGCACCGGAACTTAATTATTATGTAACCGATATTACCCGAACCTGGCCCGTTCAGGGAGAATTCACTCCTGAGCAACTTAAGTTTTATAACTGTGTAAAAGAAGCCCGTGATGAAATCATCAAAGTAATGAAACCAGGTGTGACGCTAAAAGACCTGGAAAAAGCCGGTGAAGCCGTTTACAAAAAAAACGGACTGGAAAAATACTGGTTTGGATATGTAGGCCATTTTGTAGGCATGGCCGTGCATGATGTAGGCAGTTACGACAAACCTTTTGTGGAAGGCGTGGTTTTCAACGTAGAACCTATCCTGGAAGATAAAGACAAGAAGATACACATCCGCCTGGAAGATACCATTGTGATCACCGCAACCGGATCAGAGAACCTTACCCCCGGCTCACCCGTTGATCCCAAAGCGATCTATGCCCTGATAAAGGAAAAAGGGGTTGGCGAAAAATAAAAAATTAGTCGTCTCTAGTAACTTCAATCGATTTTTTTAATAACTGCCCAGCTTTCCCATCAGTAATTTTTCCAGTTAGTAGGCAGTGGGCATCGTTTTCTGGTTGAGGGTTATGAATTACATCTAAGCCATCGTTTATTTCGCTTCTTATGGTTCCAACATTAATTTTAATTAATCTAAATCTGTTGTTGTGAAGCGTGGCTTTATCAAAGGAAGATAGTCTTTCTACATCACCGGATAATCCATCAGAGTCTGTCTTGCTAGGTTTAAATACGGCACGAGTAATCGTTCCATCGGGTTTTATATGGCTTGGTAAATATGTAGGAACTCTACGTAAAAAGTTGTCTTCATCTAAAATCTGGACAATTTCCATCAGGGCAGATTAACCATTTCAAATAAGAATTTTGAGTAGTTTCATTAAGAGGAGCTTCTTGCATTAATTCACCTTCGCACCATGCCAACACCTTATCTGTATTACTTTT
>DAOLIP010000120.1:0-9705 GCA_035328475.1 Ferruginibacter sp. | reverse complement strand
CAGCCCGGTAGCGCACTACGTTCGGGACGTAGGGGCCGCTGGTTCGAATCCAGTCTGCCCGACGAAGCCCGCTATTACTTCAGCGATGGCGGGCTTTTTATTTATATTTGATCCTATGACCCCCGAAAGACACGAACGCCTTACTTCTGTTTTAAACAAACGCCAGCCAGATCTTACCGTGGTGCTGGAGAATGTGTTTGATCCGCACAATATCTCTGCTGTGATGCGTACCTGCGATGCAGTGGGTATACAGGATATTTATATTCTCAATACAAAAATCCCTCCTCATAAAAAATGGGGCGCCAAAAGTTCATCCAGTGCGGCCAAGTGGCTGAGCATTCACCAGTTCACCGATGCGAATGAGTGTTTTACTGAATTGAGAAAGAAATTCAAAAAGATATATACCACTCATTTAAGCAGCGATGCCGTTGGACTGCATGAACTGAACCTGGTTGAACCTGTTGCACTTGTCTTTGGCAATGAGCACAGCGGCGTAAGCGAAGAGATCATTGCGATGGCCGATGGTAATTTTATCATCCCGCAGGTGGGTATCATCAAATCGCTGAATATCTCCGTGGCCTGTGCCGTATGCCTGTACGAGGCCTACCGCCAGAAGAACAATGCCGGGCACTATGATAATGTGAAACTGGAAGGAGAGAAGTTACAGGGATTGAGAGATGAATGGGGATTCCTGGAAGATGGATAAATGGCTGGGTTATTTTGCCCCGTTTCCAATAACTTTAACGCACCAAAACAATTAATATGAAGAAGCTGTTTCTCCCGTTATTACTACTCATTAATTTCAGTTTAACTGCACAAAACAAAAAACCTTTGGATCATTCCGTTTACGATGGCTGGAAAAGCATCGGCGAACGGATGATCAGCAACGATGGAAAATATATTGTGTATGCTGTTAATCCGCAGGAGGGCGATGGCGAACTGGTAGTGCAAGGCCCATCTTCAAATTATAAAAAAGTAATTGCACGGGGTTATAATGCGGTGATAACCGAAGACAGCCGCTACATAGTATTTAAGATAAAACCTGTTTTCCAGGAAACCAGGCAGGCAAGAATAAAAAAGAAGAAGCCCGATGAGATGGTGAAAGACTCGATCGGCATACTAGAACTCGGCAAAGAAGAAATAATTAAGATCGCCCGGGTGAAAGGATATAAAACCGCTGAAAAAGGTTTTGGCTGGGTGGCTTACCAGATGGAGAAGCCATTGCCCGATACAACCAGAAAGGCCAAACCAGCCAGCATTGATTCTGCTAAACTGAACCTGGATAAATTAGTGAAGATCGCCGATTCGGTGATACGCAGATCGCTTGACTCCATCAAAGGGAATGTAAGTAAAGAAGAAGTGATCGTAGCCGCACAAAAAGCCGCAAAAGAGATCATTAAAAAAGGCAAGGATGATGAATTACTCCGGTCTTCAGACTGGAGAACAGATGCAGAAGGAGACGACCCCGCCACAGCGGGGGCATCCGAAGGAACAGATCTTATTGTTCGCCGCATGAGTGATAACAAAGTGAAGACGTTCAAATTAGTAAGCGAGTATTATTTTAATAAGAAAGGCACTAAACTTTTAATTGAAACAACAAAAAATAGTAAAGACAGCAACAGCAGGGCCATGGTGCTTATATACAACCTGGCTTCCGAAAAATCAGATACTGTGATGAAGGCATTCAACGACGCCAAAAACTTCAGCTTTGATGAAGAAGGAGCCCAGCTTGCCTTTGTAGCCGAAAGAGACAGCAGTACGAAGGCCCTTCAGAAGTTTTATAAACTATGGTATTATACCAATGGACAAGACAGTGCAACAATCGCCGCAGAAAAAAATACGGTAGGCATGCAACTGGGCAGCACCATCAGTGAAAATGCTACACCCAGGTTCAGCAAGGACGGGAAGAAATTATTCTTCGGCACGGCGCCGACCAAAGCGCCAAAAGATACCACGTTGGTAGATTTTGAACTGGCCAGGCTGGATGTATGGCATTATAACGACGATTATTTGCAGCCACAACAGTTGAAACAACTGGATGGAGAGTTGAAACGCAGCTACCTGGCCGTGATGAAACCCGGCGACGACCGCATTGTTCAGCTGGGCGCTGCAGATGCAGAACAGGTTTCGCTGGTTGATGAAGGCAATGCCGACTGGGTATTGGCCGAAACCGATAAAGGCAACCGGGTAGAGGGGCAATGGACGGGCCGCACCAAATCAACTGCCTATGCCATCAGTACCATTGATGGCAAGCGCAGGATGATACAATCCAATTCGCTCAGTAATTTCAGCGCATCGCCAAAGGGTAAATATGTTTACTGGTACGACCCGGTACAGAAAAATTATTTTACCTGGGAAGCCGCAAGCGGTGTTGTAAAGAACATAAGCGATAAGATCAAAGAGCCCTTATATGATGTAGAGAATGATGTGCCGGATCATCCCAGGCCACAGGGCATCATTGGATGGATAGAGGACGACCGGTATATTCTCATAAAAGATGTGTACGATATCTGGCAGGCCGACCCAAAAGGGACAGAACTGCCAAAGAACATCAGCAATGGTTTTGGTAAGAAGAATAAAACAGAGTTTAACTACGTGCGGCTGGACCCCGAGAAACGCTTTCTAAAAGCAGACGAGACCATCCTGCTCCGTTCGCAGGATAAGACAAGCAAGTACGGTGGGCTCTACCATAAAAAAGTGAATGAAGTGAGTGACCCGGTATTGCTTACTGCCGGTCCGTATGCTTTTGGCAATCCGCTTAAAGCAAAGGGGGCAGAGCAGTACCTGGTACAGCGTACCAATATCAATCAAAGCGAAATTTTTGCATCGGCTGATCTGAAAAGCATGGCGCAACTGAGCGATGTGGCCGCACAGCAAAAGGATTACAATTGGTTAACCGTTGAGTTAACGAAATGGAAAATGTTTGATGGTAAAATGAGTGAAGGATTATTATTCAAACCGGAGAACTTTGATCCGAAGAAAAAATATCCCGTTATCTTCTATTTCTACGAAAGAAATGCCGACGGTCTTTATGCGTACCGGGCACCGGCACCAAGTGCTTCTACGGTCAATATCGCTTATTTTGTAAGCAATGGCTACCTGGTTTTTGATCCCAATATCTATTACAAAGAAGGGGAGCCCGGCAACAGCGCCTACAACAGTGTGGTGAGCGCTGCAAAATATTTATCAAAGATGCCCTGGGTAGACACCACTCGTATGGCCATACAGGGACAAAGCTGGGGTGGTTACCAGGTGGCTTATCTCATCACCAAAACAAATATGTTCAGGGCTGCATGGGCCGGTGCACCGGTTGCCAATATGACCAGTGCTTATGGCGGCATACGATGGGGCAGCGGGTTGAACCGCCAGTTCCAGTACGAACATACACAAAGCCGTATTGGTGCAAACCTCTGGCAGCGGCAGGATCTTTATTTAAAAAATTCACCGTTGTTCTCAGCAGATAAAGTGAATACGCCGCTGGTGATCATGCACAACGATGCCGATGGGGCTGTACCCTGGTACCAGGGTATTGAATACTTTACTGCGTTACGCCGCCTGGGCAAAAAAGTATGGATGCTGCAATACAATGGCGAAGACCATAACCTGGTGGAAAGAAAGAACCGGAAAGATCTTTCCATACGCCTGGGCCAGTTCTTTGATTATTATTTAAAGGGGGGCAAACCAGCCAAATGGATAACAGAAGGATTGCCCGCTACGGAAAAAGGAAAGGACTGGGGGCTGGACTATTGAGTAACGTCATTGCGAGGAGGCACGACGAAGCAATCTGCTTACAACGAAACATAGTTTATTTATGTTACGGGCAGCAGTAACAACATTCAGCTTAAGTGGCGTCGCACACTTGTACAACATAACTTTATTGAGCAATGTGTAGCTGGTCCGAACGGGAATTTGAATATTTTTTCGTTTCTTTAATAAAAATTGATAAGGATGAAACTCTTAATCCCGGCCCTTTTACTGACCACTGCCGTAGCTTTTTTAAATTGCTCAAAATCTTCGGATGCAATACATCATATCAACTGCGATGGATTGGTAACCGATACCGCCGGAACCGGTGACAATGCAAGGATCTATATGCCCAATGCTTTTTCTCCTAATAACGACGGGTTGAATGATATATGCCGGCCCATAACGGTGGATATTGACTCCATTGGCTTTACCCTTTATGATGAGAATGACATAGTAGTATTCACCACCAATCAACTGGGCCAGGGCTGGTGGACGACCTATACTACCATTACCGCAAAAAAATATTATTATAAGATACAGGCCCGTACGCTGGCCGGGAAACATATCGGCGTTTGCGGCGAAGTATTCGGCCTTACCTGTTTTCCCATTAATCCGCCTAAGAGTTTTTATTATTTTGAGGATATGCTTACTCCTGTCGGATTCACCGGTGTAACCACTGAAACACTGGCCACCTGCCCGTAAAAATCAAATACAATTGGCTGCAAGTAAAACCATAGGTTACGGCAGGATATTCTGGATCCTGAGCATAAGCGTTTTCCTGTTCTGCCTGCTGGGCCGTTTGATCAATGTTTATCGCTTTGCTTTTGTGGGAGCTGTATTTGAATTACTGTGGTTGCCTGCGATCCTGCTGCTGCTTGTTTTACCAATCCTTGTTTTTATTTACTGGATGAAGGAAAGGTGCTCACTCCGTTCAATTCATTTGTACTCGCTGCTGGTATTGGCCGCAACCATTTTGCTGCTGCTGTTTCTGAATTAGTATTGAATGGAAAATTTCCGCAACTGTGCCCGTATTCTTTATTGAGGCAGGAATGGATAGAAATAAATCTTTGAACCCCATATTCTACCGAATCGCTTTCTGCCTGAGCTTCTGCACCTGCATAGCAATGAATTTCAATTCTATTATCGCAGCGAGGGTACTTGTATTTTCAAAATGATAAACCTCCCAGGGAATTGAACGGCCCCCGAGTTCCATATTTTCCACGCCAATAAAGTCGGCCGGCCTGATAGTTGTATTGCCCGGAAATTTTTCCTGTACGAACCGGTTATAGTTCGCCAGATCATTCTTTAAGATCAGCAACCTGGCTTTATCAGGGTATGAAAATGATGCGGCCTCTTTTTTTTCTGCCAGCAGAACCACTTCATGCCTGATGCTGTCGATACAGGCTGTAATGGCATTTGCTTTAATAGCCAGTTCTACTTCCGGTAAAGGGGGGTGATCTTTATTAAAAGCACCAGTACCTGCTTGCTGCAGGCTGTCGTTCGACCTCTTTAAGGAACTGTCGATCTTTTTAAATTCTGCCAGCAGCTTGTCCGATCTTGTTTGTGATACTCTTACCGTCCAGATGGCATAGATCACAATACAGGCGCAAAGCAGGGTGAATAATGTTATGAGGGCAAATCTGGTCATTATCGTTTCTCGACTTCGCTCAGTTTCTCGACTTCGCTCGAAACCCGAGCCCCATCCTTCGACTTCGTTCAGGATTGTTCGACTTCGTTCAGGATCAGATACTCCTGTTCACATCAAAGTTCTCCAGTTCTTTTGATACGGCATTTAAGAAGGTAGAGCCCAATGCACCGTCAATGATGCGGTGGTCGTAGCTTAAAGAAATATACATCATGTGGCGTATGGCAATGCTGTCGCCCTGCGGTGTTTCAATGACCATCGGGCGTTTCTTAATAGCCCCCACGGCCATAATAGCTACTTGTGGCTGATTGATGATGGGCGTACCCATGATACTTCCGAATGTGCCAACATTGGTGAGTGTGAAGGTGCCGCCTGTGGTATCATCCGGTTTTAACTTTCCTGTACGGGCAGCATTGGCCAGGCCGTTCACCTGTTTGGTAAGTCCGGTTAAATTGAGTTGATCGGCATTCTTGATCACCGGTACAATGAGGTTACCGCTTGGCAAAGCCGTAGCCATACCAATGTTCAGGTCTTTCTTCACGATGATCTTGTCGCCTTCCACGCTGCTGCTGAGCCAGGGATATCTTTTAATGCATTTTACAATGGCTTCAATGAACAGGGGAGTAAAGGTGATCTTCTCACCTTCTCTTTTTTCAAAATCCTTTTTTACTTTCTCTCTCCATAACACCAGGTTGGTTACGTCGCATTCGGCAAAACTGGTTACGTGTGCAGAGGTACTCTTGCTGTCGACCATGTGTTTGGCGATGAGCTTGCGCATGCGGTCCATTTCTATTACTTCTACGTTGCCGCTGTAAACCGTAGGTACGTTATTAGAAGAAGTTTGATCATTGACCGTTGTTCGTTGTTCGGTTACTGCTACCGATGTTACCTGTGGTGACTGGCTTGTCCCTTGTGGCTTGCTGCTACTTCCCTTTGCCGCCACATATGCTAAGATATCTCTCTTACTCACTCTTCCTTCCTGACCGGTACCGGGAACATTTTCCAGTTCAGCCATGCCAATCCCTTCCTGTTGTGCTATGTTTAAAACAAGGGGAGAATAAAAGCGGATAGCTGATTTGGTGCCTGCTGGTACCCGTTGCCCGTTGTCTGTTGGCTGGTAGGGGATTTCTTCCACCACCCGTGCATCTTCATATACTTCTTCTTTTGGTGCAGGGGCCGGTTGTGTATTTGAAACAGCCGCATTGGCGCCCACTCTTATTTTTGCGATCACTGTGCCGATGGGTACCACATCGTTCTCATTGAAAAGGATCTCTTCCATAACACCTTCGGCGGTGGAAGGCACTTCGCTGTCCACTTTATCGGTAGCAATGTCTAAAACAGTTTCATCCTGCTTGATGGGATCGCCTGGTTTTTTATGCCATTTCAAAATAGTGGCTTCCATGATGCTTTCGCCCAGTTTCGGCATTACCAAATCAACTAAACTCATGAGTATTTGATATTTTAAATTGAACCTGCCTGGCAGCAGACAGGTATTTAATATTGTTACAAGCACTTGTTTTTATGACCTCACCTGGAGTTTATCCTGAACGAAGCCAAAGAATCACTCACTTGTACGTCGTACAAAAGGCGGCAATTAAAATAAGCAAGCACCAGACGGGCCAAAGGTAATTATTCCGGCTTAATATGTAAAACTACGGTTTAGCCCCCGGCCAGTATGAATTTGCGCAGTAAATTCAGTGCATTAACAGCAGTGAGTTGTATGTTTCGCATCCGGTCAAAGCGGAAATACAGTTTTTGCGTTTCAATTTTTTCTTTGCTGCCGTAAGCTACCCAAACGGTGCCAACCGGTTTGCCGGGCATATCACCACCTGGCCCCATTATACCCGAAACAGCGATCACATAATCTGCCTTGATATTTTTTAAAGCGCCTGCGGCCATCTGTAAAACCACTTCTTCACTTACCGCACCCACTGATTCCAGGGTTTCCCTGTGTACCTGTAAAAGATCTTCTTTTGCTTTGTACGAGTAACTTACCACGCTGCCGTCATAAAATTTTGAAGAACCGGGAATGGAAGTAAGCAGGTGTGCAATATATCCGCCTGAACAGCTTTCGGCGGTACAAATGGTTCTGCCTTTTGCCAGCAGCAATTTTCCTACAACTTTTTCAATGGGCTCGTCTTCGTTGGTAACCATATGATCTTTTACCAGCGATTGCAGGGTTTCAAATGACTGCTGCACTTCATTTTCCGTTTTTTCTCTATCAAAACCGGTTGAGGTGAGCCGTAACCGTACCATGCCATAGTTAGGCAGGTAAGCCAGTTTGGTATGTGCAGGAAGCGCTTCCTCAAAATCTTTTATCAGCTCCGCCAAAAAACTTTCACCTACGCCGGCCGTGAGTAATGTTCTGTGAATGATGGCAGGGAATTTAAATTGCTTCAGCAGCATAGGGACTACATCGTCTTCCATCATGCCTTTCATTTCGTGCGGCACTCCCGGCATACTAACGAACACTTTCCCGTTCTTATCGAACCACATTCCCGGTGCCGTACCCCTTTTATTTTGAATAACAGTGCAAACATCGGGCACTTCACCCTGTTTTAAATTACGTTCAATGATGGGGCGGTTGAGCCGGGTGAAAATATCGAGTACATTTTGCCGGGCCGCTTCATTGATGATCATCTTTCCCCCAAAGTATTTGCAAAGCAGCGGCTTAGTGATATCGTCGGCAGTAGGTCCCAGTCCGCCGGTTATTAAAATGATATCGGCCTGTTCCTGTTCTTCATCCAGTGCGTTCCATATCTCTTCCCATACATCGCCCACGGCCACCCGGCGCTTTACCCGTATGCCCCATTTGTTGAGTTCCTGTGCCATCCAGGCGCTGTTGGTATCTATTACCTGGCCTATTAATAATTCGTCGCCGATGGTGATGATCGATGCCTGTGTCATGTATCGTTTTAAAAAGATTAATTTTAGTGCAAGATAAGTTAAGACATGCGAACAGTTTATTTGTTTATTGGTTTAATAATAAGCTCATTTTCTTTCGGACAAAATGTAAAAACCCGTTTATTAAATGCTGTTAAAGGGTTGGAGGCAGATGCCCAGTTCAAACATGCGATACTCAGTTTGTATGTAGTGGACAGTAAAACAGGCAACGTGGTCTTTGATAAGAATTCGCAGACCGGGCTGGCACCCGCCAGTTGCCAGAAAGTGGTTACCAGTGTGAGTGCATTTGAGATGTTGGGCAAAGATTTTCGGTACAAAACATTAATCGGTAAAGATTATTCAACAGGCGACCCGGGTAAAAGCGATGCCGGGTGCTTATTTATCATTGGAGGAGGAGATCCAACTTTTGGAAGCTGGAGATGGAAAAGCACAACAGACACTGTGATATTTTCAAAGATTGCAGAATTGCTTAAAAGGCAAAAAATTACTTCATTTAACGAGAACCTGGTTATTGAAGATTATCTCTATGGTTTTTCCCCTTTGCCCGAAGGCTGGATATGGCAGGACATAGGTAACTATTATGGTGCTGCCTGTTTTGGATTTAACTGGCGGGAGAACCAGTATGACATGATATTAAATCCCGGAGAAAAACCCGGGTATCCTGCGGATGTTAATACGCTAAAGCCTTTTTTGTATGATGTCAGGATACAAAACAATATTTACACGGGTAAAAGCGGAAGTGGGGATAATGGATATATTTATTCTTCGCCGTTTTCAAATACAATCATCACTAAAGGAACTATTCCATTTCAAAAAGAGCCCTTTAGCATCAGTGGCAGTATGCCCAATCCTTCTAATGTTTTCAGGAATGACCTGGTGCAGTTCCTGGCTAAAAATAATATCACGTTCAGAGGGCAGTCTTATTCAGCGGTCGAAACAGTCCTGAATAATACGCCGGTTCATAAAGCCACTCATATAATAGATTCAATTTTTTCTCCAACGCTTGATTCGATGAATTACTGGTTCCTCAAAAAAAGCGTTAATCTATATGGAGAGGCCTTTTTAAAATCCCTGGTTAAGAGAAAAAAAGGAGTCGATATTGGAAGTAATACTTACGATACCGGCATCTCAATCATTAAAAATTTCTGGAAGGAGAGAGGTATTGAAAAATCAGCGCTGAATATCATTGACGGCAGCGGACTTTCTCCCGCCAACCGGGTAACCGCCCATGCACTGGTCACTATAATGCAGTATGCCCGGCAGCAAAGCTGGTTCCCTTCTTTTTATTATGCATTGCCGGAAGCCAATGGCATTAAAATGAAAGACGGCTATATCAGCGGGGTAAGAAGTTATACCGGGTATGTAAAAAGCAGGTCTGGGGCCGAGTATACTTTTTCTTTTATTATAAA
>DAOLIP010000119.1:0-9709 GCA_035328475.1 Ferruginibacter sp. | reverse complement strand
AATCCCTTATCTTTGCCCCCTTTTTATAACTATGATCAGTGCAAATAATGTAACCCTGGCCTATGGCAAACGGGTGTTGTTCGATGAAGTGAATATCAGTTTCACCAAGGGAAACTGCTACGGCATCATTGGTGCCAACGGTGCCGGAAAATCCACCTTCCTGAAAATTATCAGCGGCGAAATTGAACCCAATAAGGGAACGATCGATATCAGCCCCGGCGAACGCATGGCCGTGCTGAACCAGAACCAGTTTGCCTTTGACGATATTACGGTGCTGAATACCGTGCTGATGGGCCACAAAAAAATGTGGGATGTGATGCACGAACGGGATTCCATTTATGCCAAGGCAGATTTTACAGAAGCCGACGGCATCAAGGCCGGCGAACTGGAACATGATTTTGGCGAGATGGGCGGTTATACCGCCGAAAGCGATGCCGCCACATTACTGAGTGAACTGGGCGTAAAGGACGACCTGCACCAGCAACTGATGAAGGATATTGCCGCCAACCTGAAGGTAAGGGTGCTGCTGGCGCAGGCCCTGTTCGGTAACCCCGATATATTATTATTGGACGAGCCTACCAATAACCTCGACGTGGAAACCATCAGCTGGCTCGAAAACTTTTTGGCCGACTACCAGAACATTGTATTGGTGGTGAGTCACGACCGTCACTTTTTAGATGCAGTTTGCACCCACGTGGCTGATGTGGACCGCAGCAAGATAAAAGTATACACCGGCAACTATACCTTCTGGTACGAAAGTTCGCAACTGGCGGCCAGGCAGATGAGTGATAAGAACAAGAAGATGGAAGACAAGCGGAAAGACCTGCTCGAATTCATCGCCCGGTTCAGCGCCAATGCCTCTAAAAGCAAGCAGGCAACATCCCGGAAGAAAGCCCTGGAAAAACTGGTCATTGAAGAAATTCAGCCCAGCAACCGTAAATACCCCGGCATCATTTTCAAACAGGAACGGGAAGTGGGCAACGAAATTCTGAAAGTGGATAATCTTTCCCTGAGCATTGAAGGCAAGACCATCTTCAGCAAAATTAAATTCGATATTCAGAAAGGGGAGAAGATCGCTTTCATCAGCCGTGACCCCATGGCGATGACCAGTTTCTTTGAAATAATAAACGGTAAGATGAAGGCCGACAGCGGTACCTACGAATGGGGCACCACCGTTACCACGGCTTACCTGCCCAACGATAACAGCCAATACTTTGAAGGCAGCAAACTGAACCTGATGGACTGGCTCCGGCAATACGTTCCGCCGGGAACAAAGGATGTGGATGAGGATTTCCTGCGTGGCTTCTTAGGCAAAATGCTGTTCAGCGGCGAAGAAGTGCTGAAGAAAACAAATGTATTGAGCGGGGGAGAGAAAGTGCGCTGCATGATCAGCAAGATGATGCTGCAGAACCCCAATGTACTGATACTGGATGAACCCACCAACCACCTCGACCTGGAAAGCATCATCTCTTTTAACGATAATATGGTGGCGTACACCGGCATCATTTTACTTACCACCCACGATCACCAGTTCATGCAAACCGTGGCCAACCGCATCATTGAACTTACGCCAAAGGGCATGATCGATAAACTGATGACCTACGATGAATACCTGGCAGATGAACGGGTGAAGGCGATGAGGGAAGAGCTTTATAGCTAATTAAGAATTAAAAATTAAGAATTAAGAATGAAGGACATCTTCAAATTCCTGGTTCTCCATTTTTAATTTTTAATTCTTCATTTTTAATTTCAATGTGATTCTTGGCAAAACAAAAGATCATACAATTCATCGACTTTTTCTACCCGCCCTTCAGGCGGTTCATGCCCGAGCAAACCTTCCGTTATGCGGCCTGCGGCGGGGCCAATACGGTACTTGGACTGGCGCTCTTTAAGATACTGCTGGTATATGTTTTTAAGTTTGAGAACGTGGATCTCGGGTTCTATACACTCAAGCCGCACAATGCCGCCCTCTTTATTTCCTTCATCGTGAATTTTATCGTGGGATTTATCCTGATGAAATACGTGGTGTTCGTAGATTCGGATTTAAAAGGAAGGATACAGCTCTTCCGCTACGGACTTTCATTCCTCCTCAACCTTACCCTCAACTACTTTATCCTGAAAGTGTTTGTAGAAGTGTTCGGCTGGTGGCCCTTCTTAAGCCAGTGCATCACCACCTGCATCATTATCACCATCAGCTATTTAAGCCAGAAACATTTTTCATTCAGAACAAAAGGATAACGGCCGGACAGAACAGGGGTTACGGATTTCTTTTATTGAGCAGCGGATGCTGAACAGGCCGGCGGGTAGAATTTTCTTTACAGGCCTATTGATTTCCTTTTGTTACATTCGTATTGATATTGTACCGTATGCATTTTTTTATTTTATACTTAGACCCCGGAAGCGGCAGTTACCTGGTACAGGTGATCATTGCAGCCCTGCTGGGTGTCAGTTTCTTCTTTAAAAATTTCTGGTTTAAAATAAGATCGTTTTTTACGAGACGTAAACCCGGCGATAAAGAAAAGGAGGACCTTTCCTGAACCTTTTTTAAAACCGGCACTTCATACCATGCAACCAATCGCTTCATCATATCGTGACCCCGCCGGTTTTGTTTTTGAAGAGGAAGGCCGGCTATTCCGCTTTATTGATTCCCGCTACGAAGTACATTATTCCCGCCTGCTGCAAAGTGGTTTGTACGGGGAACTGGTAAAGAAAGGCTGGCTGATACCGCACAAAGAAACCCCGAATGATGCGGCTCATTCTTCCGGGGGGCGGGTGATAGAACCTGAACGGATCCCTTTTATAAGTTACCCGTACGAATGGAGTTTTAACATGTGGCAGGATGCGGCCCTGCTTACCCTGCAGATCGCATCGGCTGCATTAAAATACGGGATGGTATTAAAAGACGCCACCCCGTTCAATATCCAGTTTATAAAAGGAAGACCTGTATTTATTGATACGTTGTCTTTTGAGAATTACGAAGAGGGAAGTCATTGGGTGGCCTACCGCCAGTTTTGCGAATGCTTTCTTGCTCCGCTGCTGCTGATGCATTACAGTCACCCGGAAACAGGAAAACTATTTATAGTTTACCCAAACGGAATTCCGCTGAATGTGCTCACGGGCCTGCTTCCCGGCAGGGCCAAATGGAATGTGAACACATTCCTGCACATTTACCTGCAGGCGAAACTTTCGGCAGGCAATAAAAAAAGAAATGCAGCCCCGGCTGAATTTTCGAAACAAAAACTGGACGTATTGCTAAAGGGGCTCAAGGGCTTTGTGCAGAAATTACAGGTAAAGAAAAAAAAGACCACCTGGGATGATTATTATACCGGTACCGTTCTGGGAGGTGATTATGTGAAGGCAAAAACGGCGCTGGTCCTTTCTTACCTCGGTGAAATAGAATTTGAAACAGCCATCGACCTGGGCGCCAACGACGGTCATTTCAGCCTGCTGCTGAATAATGCCGAAAGGGTGATCGCCGTGGATGCCGATGCCAATTGCATCAACGACCTGTACCTTAAAATAAAGCGGGAGAAAATAAATAACGTATTGCCCCTGCTGACCGACCTGGTAAACCCTTCGCCGGCAACCGGGTGGAACAATGCGGAAAGAGATCCCATTTCACAACGGCTGAAGGCCGACCTGGTGCTGGCCCTTGCCCTGGTTCATCACCTGGCCATTGCAAACAATATTCCTTTATCATTCATTGCCGGTTGGTTAGCGCCCATGGCCGGATACCTCATCATTGAGTTTGTGCCTAAGTCTGATGAGAAAGTAAAACTGCTGCTTCAAAACCGGCAGGATATTTTTACCGGGTATACAGAAGAAGGCTTTAAAGAAGCTTTTGCTGCTAAATACCATTTCTTAAAAGAACAGAAAACGGGCAATACCGGCCGCATCTTATTTTTAATGAAACGCAGGTAATGCAGCAGTTAAAAAAAATACCGTTCTTTCTCTTCCTGCTCGTGCTGTTCTTTTGCCTGCATGGCTGGCTGGAAAATTACGGGTTCATCCGTTTTACAGAATTGCTTTTACCCGGGCTGCTGATCTTTTTATGCGTGTTGCTGTTAACAGGCATTGTATATCTTTTTACAAAAGATCTTTTGTATGCTTCTTTAATTACGTTCTTTATCAGCCTCTGGTATTTATTCTTTGGCGCCCTGCACGACGGAGTTCAAAGCCTTCCCTTCCTGTCTTTTCTGAAAAGCTATGCAGCCATGGCTGCCCTGCTGCTGGCTGCAACCCCGGCCTGGATATTTTTTTTAAAGAAGAAAAAAAGGCTTCATCAAAAACTGGTACTTTACCTCAACCTGTTGCTGCTCATTTACTGTTTGATAGATATTTTTTCATTGGGCAAAAAGGGTTTGGCAGGATCAACTGCCGGGGCAACTGCTTCCGTTGGGTTTGATACCGCCCGGGTTGCACAAAAGCCCGATGTTTACCTGCTGGTGTTTGATGAATACCCGGGATTTGAAAGTTTAACAGACAGTTTTGCCTTTGCCAACAAAGGCATGCGTGATTACCTGGCAGCAAATGATTTTGAAGTGCTGCCTGTTTTTTCCAATTACGATCTTACCTACTTCAGCATGTCCTCGATACTGAATATGCAGTATATAAAAGATGATTTTGAAAACCTGCGGCTTACACAAAAAGATTTTCAGAAAAGGGGCGTGGAGATCAATCATGCAGCGGTTATCCCGCTGTTCCGGTCGATGGGCTATGCGATAGAGAACCTGTCTGTTTTTGACCTCGACGACCAGCCGGCTTTATCTGTTGATAATCCGTTTTTACTGGCTCATACCACGCTGCTCACCGATAAAATGTTTCATAACCGGCTGCAACGTGACCTGGGCAGGCACCTGCAGAAAACAATTCCCTTCTGGAACAACAATTCATTTTACCAGCACGATGCCGATAATAAGCAGGTGGAAGAACTGTTGCTGCGATCGGTACAGCAAAAAAAAACCGGTCCAGCCTTTGTGTATGCACATTTTATGATGCCGCATGGCCCGTATTATTACGACAGCCTGGGGAATAAAAATGCTTTCGAAAAAATAGCGGACTATACCCGGTGGAAGGATAAGGCCTTATTTGTTTCTTACCTGAGATACATCAATAACCGGGTATACAAAATGGCGGATACCATTACCCGGCGAAACCCCGGTGCCGTTGTGGTCTTAATGGGCGATCACGGCTACCGTTCTTTTGATAATCCCAACCCGGCCATTGCCGCCCGGTACAATAATCTTTGCGCTGTTCGCATGCCGGGCAAAAAGCAACTATCCTTTAAAGAGAAATGGAGCACCGTTAATCTTTTTCGCAGCCTGTTCAATAACGGGTTCGGGCAAAATATTCCATACCTGCCCGATAGTACGGTGGTGCTGGCTTTTTGATACTGGATAGGGGTATCTGTAATATTCAAATGCTTTTAAAATTTGTGAAGTGCATCCAGCATCCAGCATCCAGCATCCAGTATCAAGTATCAAGTATCAAGTATCAAGTATCCAATGCCTGCACCTGGCTTCCAGCATCCATCTTCCTGTAATCCTCCCTCACCGGTGTAAACACATCGATCACTTTACAGGCTGTAACCGCAAAAGCACCGTGAACGATATTGGATGGAATATAAGCGCCCATGCCCGGCAGCAGCAGTTGTGTTTCTCCATCCAGCGTAAATTCCATCTGCCCTTCCAGCACAAAGGTCCATTGTTCGTGGGGATGGCTGTGCAGCGGGGCCGCCACGCCTTCTTCCAGGCTTACGCAGCCAAAAGTTACCTGGTTGCTGTGTTCCATAGCGCTTTTGATACCCGGGAATATCTCGGACCGGTTCTTTGTGTTGTAGTTGATGAAGGCCATCATAAAAAGTTTAGATATCAAATATAGGTATTGAACCACATAGGAACATAGATCACATAGACCTGTGTGGTTCACTATGTTTCCTATGTCCTATGTGGTTCCAGCTAAGGCATTTATGACCTACTGCCATTTTTGCATTTCCCTCCCCATGGCACAATCATTGTCAACCTACTGTGAACAACCTAAAAATTTAAATCATGGGAAAGATCATAGGAATTGACCTGGGAACCACAAACAGTTGCGTATCTGTAATGGAAGGCAACGAGCCGGTGGTTATTGCAAACGAAGAAGGACGCCGCACAACCCCGTCGGTAGTGGCTTTTCTTAAAAACGGCGAACGTAAAGTGGGCGACCCGGCCAAGCGCCAGGCCATTACCAACAGCCACAATACCATCAGCAGCGTAAAGCGTTTTATGGGCCGCCGCTTTGATGAAGTGACAGAAGAGATCAGCCATTGGAGCTATAAAGTGGTTAAAGGTGACAATAATACGGTTCGTATTGACATAGATGGCAGGCTGTATACCCCGCAGGAAATAAGCGCCATGGTGCTTCAGAAAATGAAGAAAACAGCCGAAGATTACCTGGGAGCAGAAGTGACCGATGCCGTTATTACCGTACCGGCCTATTTCAACGACAGCCAACGCCAGGCAACCAAAGAAGCCGGTGAAATTGCCGGGCTTAATGTACGCCGTATTGTGAACGAACCTACCGCTGCTGCCCTTGCTTACGGGCTGGATAAAGGCGGTAAAGACCATAAGATCGCCGTGTTTGACCTGGGTGGAGGTACATTTGATATCTCCGTTCTGGAACTGGGCGATGGCGTGTTTGAAGTAAAATCAACCAACGGCGATACTCACTTAGGGGGCGATGATTTTGATAAAGTGATCATGGACTGGCTGGCCGATGAATTCAAAAAAGACGAGGCCATCGACCTGCGTAAAGACCCCATGGCCTTACAACGTTTAAAAGAAGCCGCTGAAAAAGCAAAGGTGGAACTGTCTTCTTCATCCGAAACAGAGATCAACCTGCCTTATGTAACCGCGGTGGATGGTGTTCCCAAACACCTGGTGAAAAAACTCACCCGTGCAAAATTCGAATCACTGGCCGATAAATTATTCGACCGTTGTTTGAAACCATGCGAACAGGCATTGAAAGACGCCGGCATGAACACTTCGGAAATTGACGAAGTGATACTGGTGGGCGGATCAACCCGTATCCCGAAAGTGCAGGAGATCGTAGAAAAATTCTTTGGTAAAAAACCACATAAGGGTGTTAACCCCGATGAAGTGGTGGCCGTAGGTGCTGCCATACAGGGCGCCGTACTGAGCGGCGATATCAAAGACGTATTGTTGCTCGACGTTACGCCGCTTAGCCTGGGTATTGAAACCATGGGTGGTGTAATGACAAGATTGATCGACAGCAATACCACCATCCCCACCAAAAAATCAGAAGTGTTCAGCACCGCCAGCGATAACCAGCCCGGTGTGGAGATACATGTGCTGCAGGGCGAGCGGCCCATGGCAACACAGAACAAGAGCCTGGGACGTTTTAACCTTACCGACATACCACCGGCGCCCCGTGGCGTACCGCAGATTGAAGTGATATTTGATATTGACGCCAACGGAATTTTGCACGTAACTGCCAAAGACAAAGGAACCGGTAAAGAACAGAAGATACGCATTGAGGCCGGCAGCGGACTGAGCAAGGAAGAAATTGAAAAGATGAAGAACGATGCCAAGGCCAATGAAGCCAGCGATAAGGCCGAAAAAGAAAGGGTGGAAAAGATAAACCAGGCCGACAGTTTAATATTCCAGACGGAAAAACAACTGAAGGAATACGGCGAAAAGATACCGGCCGATAAGAAAGCCGCTATTGAAAGCTCTTTAACCAAATTAAAAGAAGCACATAAAGCGCAGGACCTTGCACAGATAGATACGGCCATGACCGAAATGAACGCCGCCTGGACAGCCGCCAGCGAAGACATGTACAAGGCTACACAGGAACAACCCGGTGCTGCACAGCAACCCGGCCCTGATGCAGGAGGCGAACCACAACCGCAAAACAGCGAAAGTAAAGTGGAGGATGTGCCTTTTGAGGAAGTGAAGTAAAAACGAAATGTCACTCTGAGCTTGTCGAAGAGTGATTAGTATAACCTCATTATTGAAGCCAGGCTTACCGAAAGGTGGGTGCTGGCTTTTTTTTAATATACAGAAAATACGGCAGTAAGTCAATGCAAAAAATTTCAACACAAGCAATCATAGCTTTGAAAGATGCTCTTTCAAATATTTACTGGCGAAAAAAGGATTTAAGACAATTTATTGAGTTAACTATAGAGAATTCTGCAATTGTAGCAACAATAGACTGGCAAGAAATTCAGAAGCATGAAAGCGTGTCTATCCTTATCGATCGAATGGTTGAAAGGCAAGATATTTTTCAAAATGATTTATTAAAACTTATTCAGGAAACAGGAAATTTTAATGATTTTTCTCATTTGGAATATTGGGATAAAAATGGCAGTATAACTAAACGAGCTAAGGAAACTGTTGAAAAATTGAGGAAGCAGACAAAAGGATATTTTGATACGATTGAGGAGTTAAAAAAGGCAGAAGAAAGAAGAGAAGTTAATATCAATAAGATAAAGACAACTATTTATTTTTCAGAAAAACTCGAAGAACTCAAGAAAATTTTCTTTGAAATTGCTGTTAACTCCAAACCCCAACAACGGGGTTTTCAACTTGAAAAACTACTTAATGAATTATTCTTATTATTCGATCTTTCTCCAAAGTCATCTTTTAAGATTTCTGGAGAACAAATCGATGGAGCATTCACGTTTGATAGCAGTGACTTTTTATTAGAGGCTAAATGGCAAAAAGATCAGATCACAGCAAGTGAACTTTATTCTTTTGGAGGGAAAATAGCGAACAAATTAAAAAATACATTGGGTTTATACATTTCAATTGATGGGTTCTCGCAAGCAGGAGTTGATACGAATAATCCTCTGACAAAGCAGATGATTTTAATGGATGGACAAGATTTAATGCTGGTGCTTGACGGAAGAATTAGATTAAACGACATGATATTAATAAAAAGGCAACATGCCTCTCAAACTGGTGAAATATTCTTTAGGTTGAGTTGACTAAAAGATGACGTGTAATTAATAACTAAGATATGAATATGCAGATTAAGCCAGCAATAGCGCATACAAAGGAGGAAATGAAGAAAGGAAACCCTTTTGCTACGCATGAAATTTTCCTAACTAAAGAACAAATAAATGAATTTGAAAAATTGTTAATTAAAAAGGCTAGTGAAACTACCATTGATACATTTCTTGCGGCAAACCCGGAAATATTCACAGGAGCACTTCATAATTTTCGCACTGGACATCATGCTGCCATAGTCGTACCAAAGCAGGAGATTAAGCCGAGATTGAAATTAGATAATTCAAAAGGATTAATTCCTGATTTTATCATTGGAGGTAAAAGTTCTGACGGGTGGAATTATTGGATAGTTGAACTTAAAGGTTCTGATCAAACAATTTTTTCTCAAACTAATTTCGACACTTACTTTAGTCCAGAAATTAATAAAGGAATATGTCAGTTATTAGAATATACAGACTTTTGCTCTGAGCAGCAAGCAGCATTAAGAGATCAATTTAAGCTTGAGGGTTTTCGTGAACCAAATGGATTGCTAATAGCGGGTCGAGAAAATGAAATACTAAATGATTCAAAAAAGCAAAAATTGAAGGCTGCTTGGAATAAACTTTCGACAGGAAAATTGGAAATACGGACATACGATTTTATCATGAGGCATTTACGAGGGCTTTTTGACTTTCATGAAAAGCAAAAAGCAAAGTAAG
>DAOLIP010000118.1:0-9976 GCA_035328475.1 Ferruginibacter sp. | reverse complement strand
CTGCAAATTCAGCGCCACGGTAAACATTTCCCCCGGTGATGGAAAATCCGCCCGTGGTTCCATTATGCGGGTAAACAAAAATGGGAGAGGTGTAACTGCTTTGCGGCAGGCAACCCGCCGTATTGTATGCGGCATTGCCTTCATAACATCTCCAGCCATAATTTACGCCACCTGCTGAAGCAAATGGAAGAAAGTCCACTTCTTCCCATGCTCCCTGCCCAACATCAGCGATCCATACATCATGGGTAAGGCGGTCGAAACTCCAGCGCCATGGATTGCGTAAACCCACTGCAAAAATTTCATCCCGTACGTTGGGATCACTTACATATGGATTGTCGGATGGAATGCTATAATAGGGTGGAGTGGTGAAATTGTTAACGTTTATGCGGATCATTTTTCCTAATAAAGAATTTCCGTTCTGTGCATTATTATTCGGGTCACCGCCACTGCCGCCATCGCCGGTGGCAAAATACAGGTTGCCATCGTGTCCAAAATTCAGTTTGCCGCCGTTGTGGTTAGAGAAAGTGGGGTGGGGAATGGTCATTAACACCACGCCCGTATTTTCATCGGCAGCATTGGGATTGCCAGCCTGTGTTTGAAAACGGGTCAAACGTATATCTCCGCCCGTTGTAGTATAATAAACAAAAAAATACCGGTTAGTGGCAAAGTTTGGGTGAAATGCCATGCTTAATAAACCACTTTCGCCACCGCCGGAAATACTGTCGGGAATATCTAAAAAATTGCCGGCTTGTAAAACGCCATTGGAAACAATCTTTACCTGCCCGCCTTGTTGAACTACAAAAAGGCGATTGGTTCCATCGCCGGCACTCACTACATCTACCGGCGAACTGAGGCCACTGGTAACAACGGGGTTGAAAATTAAAACAGGAACAGGCTGTGCCTTGGCGTTAAAAAAAAATGGTACTGCTGTAATCAACAACAGTACCACCGTATTTCTTTTAACTGTATTCAATGTTATCATGATACAGGGTTTTGGATAGTCAATGTATAACGTCTTGTTAACACAAATACAGTGCCAGAGGACCGGCCTTACCGGCTTAGTTTTGTACTGTTACCGGATAACGATCTTTTCTACCACGAATTCATCTTTTGTTTTCAACCTGAGCAAATAAACGCCTTTGTGCAGATACGGAAGAGGTACTGTAACAGCCCCCGAACTATTGCTCATGTTCCTGTTCAATACCTGCTTTCCGTCGGCAGAAAAAAGCGTGATCTCTTCTATCATCTTATCCGTAATGAACTTAAGCTGGTTGCCAACGACCGGCCTGGGAAATACTTTTACAAAACCGGTTTGCTTTTTATTCAACTCAACCACTGTTGAATAAGTTACCCGGCCGTTTTTGCCGGTTGTTTTTAACCGGTAGAATAACCTGTCAAATGCAGGAATGAAATGCCTGAAATGGTATGTGTTCTCCAGCAAAATATTAAGGGCGTTCAGTTTTCCGGCATTCACATAGTTAACGGCATCTTGACTGAATTCCACTTCATGATGCAGAATATCCTGTTCATTAATGGTTTTCCATTTCACTTCATTGTAACCGGTAAATGCTTTTGCATTAAACTCCAGGAGGGTTACCGCTAAGGGGCCTCCGCTGTTAGTGGTAACCTTATACAACGTACCGGTTAATGTAACCGCGTATAAGATACCGTTCTCATCCTCTCCAAACCCAACAATGGAAGAGGGCAGGCCTGCCTGCAGGGATGTAGTCCATCCGCCGCTGCCATTAGGTTTTATCAGCCAGGCATTTCCTGAAACATAATCGGCGCAAATATAATATCCATACAAGGCGGCATATTCACTGCCCCGGTACACATGTCCGCCAATAACAGAATAGCCACCTGTTACATTATCATGCGGGTAAACAAAAATGGGGAAATGGTAATTGCTTTGCGGCAAACAACCCGTGGTATTAAAGTCGGCATTGCCTTCGTAGCAACGCCAGCCATAGTTAATGCCGCCTGATGTTGCAAACGTGTGGTAGTTGATCTCTTCCCAGGCAGTTTCGCCTACGTCGGCAACCCACATATCGTGGTTCAGCCGGTCGAAACTCCAGCGCCAGGCATTGCGCAGGCCGAGGGAAAATATCTCATCTCTTATGGCGGGGTCATTCACGTAAGGATTATCAGCCGGAATGGTATAGTAGGGAGGCGTAGTAAAATTATCTACGTTGATGCGTATCATCTTTCCCCAAAGCAGGTTGCCGTTTTGTGCATGGTTATCGGGGTCGCCGCCGGGGCTGCCATCTCCAGGAGCAAAATAAAGATTTCCGTCTGGTCCGAAATTCATTTTACCCCCGTTATGAAAACTTGCAGTAACCGCAGGAATGGTCATAATAACAACACCGGTAGTTTGATTCACAGGAGTATTAGCCGTTGGTGTTGTTGCTCTGAAACGGGTTATCCTTATATCATAGTCTTCATTTAGATAGTAAATGAATAAGTAACCGTTGTTTACATAATCGGGATGAAATACCATACTGAGTAAACCACTTTCAGAACCACCCCCTCCCGGAAGGCTGTCCTGCACATCCAGGAATGCGGCAGACTGCAAAACACCGCCAGAAACGATTCGTACTTTGCCGGTCCGCTCAACGATGAACAAACGGTTTGTTCCGTCTTTAGCATTTACAATATCAAGCGGGGAAGTGAACCCCGTTGTGACGACCGGGGCAAAGGTCAACACCGGCGGCGTTTGAGCCGATACGGAAAAACAGCAAAAAGAAAGTGACACAGAAGCCATCAGCAATACAGCGAGGCTTTTTTTCGGGAAGTGCGGTATGTACATGATATTTTGTTTAACTGGATATTCGGCAGAACAAAAACACTTACAAATACAATATCATGTGGTTTCCATTAACGAATGTAGGCTAACAGTTTAAAAAATAGCTCTATGTTTCACACAGTTTTCGCACATTTCGTCGTTTTACTGTTGATAATGTTTATGAGAAAGATAAAACAGCATTTTTTGCAGAAGTATGAATTGTCTTGCAACTGTTTATACTGCGCAATACTTGTTTTAGCCGTCTTGTACAATAATCTGTAATTTTAGCACTACTAATCCCCGAGAACACTTGAAGCTATTAAGGATATACCTGGTCCTGCCTTTGATACTTTTGGTACATTTTGCCGGTGCCCAGGTAGATCCGCCTTCGCTTTCCAATCTTTATAAGAAGAGTTTTCCCACCACTCAGACACAAATTAAACTGGATTCGATGAGCATAATACCCGGTTCCGTTATAGTGGAAGGGATATCGCCCTTTTATTATAAGATAGACGAAGTGAATGCAACCCTTACCTGGCTTGAGAAACCAAATGCAGAAACCGTTACCATCACGTACCGGGTATTCCCTTACCGGCTTAATGCAGTGGTGCGGCATTTCAGCTACGACAGTATCAAAAACAACTTTTTAAGCAGCAGGCCCTTTGTTTTTAAATACGGAACCCGGCAAACCAGTCCGCTTACCGATTTTGGAAACATAAAATCTGAAGGGAGTTTTGGAAGAGGAATATCATTCGGCAACAGCCAGGATGCCGTGGTAAGTTCCAGTCTCAATTTGCAGTTGAATGGCTTTATCGGCGACAGCCTGGAACTGACCGCTGCCATCACCGATAATAATATCCCTGTTCAACCGGATGGAAATACGCAGGACCTGCGTGATTTTGACCGCATCTACCTGCAGGTTAAGAAAAAGGGCTGGCAGGCAAACTTTGGCGATATCGATATCCGGCAAAGCCGCAACTACTTCCTCAATTTTTATAAACGGTTGCAGGGTGTTTCATTCATAACAGACAATAAGATATCAAAGAATATTTCCAATTCGCTGTTGCTGAGTGGCGCTATTGCCAAAGGAAAGTTCACCAGGAATATTCTCAACCCGCTGGAAGGTAACCAGGGGCCTTATCGTTTATCGAGCCCCACGGGTGAACTGTATTTTGTGATACTGGCAGGTACCGAACGGGTTTTTATGGATGGTGAATTATTGCAGCGGGGTGAAGACCAGGACTATATCATCAACTACAACACCGCCGAACTCACCTTTACGCAAAAGCGTCTGGTAACAAAAGATAAAAGGATACAGGTAGAGTTTGAATATGCCGACCGCAATTTTTTAAACTCACAGATCTATGTGAATGATGAAGTGAATTTTAAGAATAAATTCTTCCTGAGTGTGGGCTTTTATAATAATGCCGATGCAAAAAATTCTTCCATCAACCAGGTATTGGATAATAAACAAAAGCAATTTTTAGCCGATATCGGCGACGGTATTGATACCGCGTATTATGTAAATGCCGTACGGGATACTTTTTCGGCCGGCAAGATATTGTACAAGAAGATCGATACGCTTTATAACGGAACGCTTCATGATTCCATCTTTGTATTCTCAACCAATCCTATGGATACCCTGTACAGCCTCACATTTACCTACCTGGGGCCGGGCAAAGGCAATTACACGCCCCTTCCCAGTGTGGCAAACGGAAAAGTATTTAGCTGGGTTTCTCCCGATGCCAACAATAAAAAACAGGGCGAATGGGCCCCGGTACTCTTATTGATCACTCCTAAAAAACTGCAGCTGGTCACCATTGCCGGAGAGTATGTATTCTCTCCCAAAACTAAGTTCAAGGCAGAAGTGGCGATGAGCAAGTATGATGTGAATCTTTTTTCAAGAAAAGATAAAAGCAATGACCAGGGTTTTGCTGCCAAACTTCAGTTACAGAACAGCGATACAAAACTGAGGTTGTTCAATGCTCCGCTTTTGATGCAGACAAAGCTGGGATATGAATTTGTACAGAATCGTTTTAAACCGATTGAACGGTTGCGTAATATTGAATTTTTGCGTGACTGGAGCCTGCCGTACGACATCACTCCGGCCGACGAACATCTTACCAATGCAGGCTTAAAACTGGGCGACAGCAAAGGGAATTTCATGCAATATGATCTTACCAATTACAGTCGCAGCGATAAATATAATGGCTTGCGACAGGTACTGAATACATACAACAGTTTCAGCGGGTGGAAACTCACAAGCCAGTTTAGTCTTACCACGCTTAATAACCCTTTGCAAAAGGGTTCTTTCTTCCGGCCAACCATTGACCTAAATAAAGAACTTACCCGGTTTAAGAAAATGCAGGTAGGTTTTAAATACAACAGCGAGCATAACCGGCTCCGCAGTAAGATCACCGATACACTGACGCCACTGAGCTTTGCATTCAATGTATGGCAGGTTTACCTGAGGTCGAACCCGGATAAACCAAACCGCTGGGGCGTATCTTATTTCACCAGGAATGACCTGTTGCCGGCAGGATCAAAACTGGAGAAGGCTGACCGCAGCGATAATTACAACCTCTTTACCGACCTGATGAAGAGCGAGAAGCACCAGTTTAAACTGAATCTTACTTACCGCAAACTTTATATCCAGAACTCAGCCATCAGCATTCAGAAAGAAGACAGGAGTTTACTTGGCCGTGCCGAGTATTATGTAAATGAATGGCAGGGATTCTTAACAGGAAACATATTGTATGAACTGGGATCGGGGCAAGAGCAGAAAAGAGAATATACGTATGTGGAAGTGCCGGCGGGGCAGGGGGAGTATACCTGGATCGATTATAACAGTAACGGCATCCCGGAACTGAATGAATTTGAGGTTGCCATTTTCCAGGATCAGAAGAAATACATCCGGGTATTTACACCCAGTAACCAGTATGTGAAAGCGAATTATCTTCAATTCAACTACAGTTTTTCGCTGAACCCGAAAATGCTTTTCAAATCAGCAAACCTGACCGGGTTAAAAAAGTTATTGTCTCGTTCCAGCACCAGCTCGGCACTGCAGATAAGTAAAAAAGAAATTTCAACAGGTACGTTCCTGCTGAACCCTTTCAGTAAAAAACTGGTGGATACCACCCTGATCACACTGAGCTCATTTTTGTCGAACACGTTTTACTTCAACCGCAGTAATATCAAATGGGGTTTCGACGTGACGCATAGTGTGAACGATGGCAAGGCTTTACTTTCTTATGGTTTTGAAAGCCGGAAACTGAGAACCCTGTCTGGTAAAATAAGATGGAACCCGGGCAAGAGAATTGTAACTACATTGGCCTACCGCAATATTAAAAATGTACTCAGTACCATTGGGGCCAAGTTCAACAACCGCAATTATTTAGTGCTGCAGGATATTGTAGAGCCATCGGTATCTTATATTTATAAAAGCAGTTTCAGGTTCAGCCTTACGTATGCGTACGGGCAAAAAAGAAATACCATCGATTCCCTGGAAAGGGCCAGCAGCCATACACTTACAGCCGATGTTCGCTACAATATTCTTAACAACAGCACCATTACTGCCCGGTTCTCTATGAACAAGATCGATTTTAATGCGTACCCCGGTGCTGCCAACACAACGGTTGGATATATTTTACTGGATGGCCTATTGCCCGGCCAGAATTATTTATGGAACCTGGAGTTTACCAAGCGGCTTGCCGGTAATATCGAGATAAGTATTCAGTACGATGGACGGAAACCAGGCGATACCCGAACGGTACATATCGGCAGGGCATCCATCCGGGCCATCTTCTAAAAGAAAAAGGCACCAATCACTTGATGCCTCCCTGCTAAAATATTTTACCATTAACTGAATATGCCGCCTTTTTTAAGGCTTCGGATACCTTCGCCGATCTTAAAGCCGTTGTTGTAAACCTCGATCTTATAATCCCCGGTTGCAAAACTGCTGGCTTGTTTCAGGTCGATGCTCAAGGTCTGGCGCTGGCCCTGTGTATAGTTAACGTCTATCTTTTGTGTAAATGGTTTTTCCTTTCCGTCCCGGGTGTTGAATTTTCCGGATCCCAGTGATTCAACGGTAACAGGGTTTCCATCGGGGGCAAATACGCATACATAAATGTATTTTGTTCCGGAAGTAGCTGTGCGGTTCTCGTCTATGTCGAAACTGATACGTAGTTTATCAACCCGTTTTGCAACGGTGGTTGTCTTTTCTTTTCCACTGCTTTTTTCATTGATACCCAGTATAGAGAAATTAGAAGCATGAAGCGTGGATGCCACATCGATCACTTCGTCTTTCTGGCTGATGATGCCTTTGGCTGAATCGAGGTCTCTTAATACTTTATCCCGCTGCAGCGTAACCATATTCTTTTCCTGTGTCAGCACTATTTTTTCTCCCTCCAGAGTTTCGATCTTTGTTTTATAGCTCAATATATCTGTATTGAGTGATCCGATCAGCGATTTGGCCTCGTTCAACTCTGCTTCGGTGGCATTCACTTTCGCCAGCAACTGCTGTATCTTAATTCTTTTTTGAGAGATGTCCCTGTCTTGTTTGGTGATGATGCTGTCTTTGGTATGCGCCATGTCGGCGCTGCTGGTCTTGATCATATCGTAACGCATGGTTGCTTCTTCCAGTTCTTTCTGCAACTGGTCACGCTGCGATGTGGTATTGGCAATAACCGTTTCTTTTTGCTGAATGGTTTCCTTTGTCTGGTTCTTATCCCAGATGATATAACCCCAGGTACCCAGCAATGCAACAACCAAACCGGCAGTAAGATAATTACGCCAGTTCGTATTAGCCGGTGGGGGCGACATTTCAGTCGATTTCTCAGTACCGGGAAAATTTTCAAAAGCCATGGTTAAGGTTTTTCTTGTATAAAATTAATAAATCTGTTCTTAGAATATAATACTGCAAATGCCAGGATATTGATGCGTGGACAGCCTGTCCTAAAAACTGTGCCAAAGGTACAGACAGCGGATAAGAACGGATTCCCGCTGAAAGTTATTGCTGTGTTAAAAACTTTTCAGGGGCTTGGATCTAACTTTTATCTTTGGCCTATGAGTGCAGAAAAGATCATCAGCGACTGGAAGAAGAAAAGCTATAAACCCCTGTATTGGCTGGAAGGGGAAGAAGACTATTATATAGACATGGTGGTTAACTATGCTGAACATGAGATATTGAATGAAGCCGAAGCCGGTTTTAACCTTACGGTCTTTTACGGAAAGGATTCAGACTGGGCCACAGTGGTGAATGCCTGCAGGCGGTATCCGATGTTTGCCGAAAGGCAGGTGGTGCTGCTGAAAGAGGCCCAGCAGATGAAAGACATAGAAAAACTGGAAGGGTATATTGAAAGCCCGCTGGGGTCTACCATTTTTGTGGTGGCCTACAAAGGAAAGACCTTTGATAAAAGAACAAAGCTTTATAAACTGCTTAAGCAATCGGCAGAGATATTCAACTCCGAAAAAGTAAAAGACTATAAACTGCAGGAATGGATCGGTGAATTTGTAAAGGGCAAAGGATATAAGATCAATGCGAAAGCAGTGAGTTTACTGGATGAGCATATCGGTAACGACCTGAACCGCATTGTGAATGAACTGGAAAAACTGGCGCTGAACCTGAAGGGCAAAAAGGAGATCACCGAAGATGATATTGAAAAATATATCGGCATCAGCAAGGAGTACAATGTGTTTGAACTGCAGGCAGCTATTGCAAAAAAAGACCTGGCCAGGGCCATCACCATCATCCAGTATTTTGAAGGCAACCCCAAGGCCGGCCCCATACAGATGGTATTGCCTGCATTGTATGCCAGTTTCAGTAAAGTGTATACGGTATTCGGAATGCCCGATAAAAGTGAAACTGCATTAAAACCTCATTTCTATTTCAACAGTACGGCAGTGAAGAACGCCCTCGACACCATTAAAAACTATGGCTACGATGGCATTGAACGGATACTGTTACTTCTTCATCATTACAACTTAAAAGGAGTGGGAGTAGATAATGCCGGCACTTCGGATGCTTCGTTAATGAAAGAGATGGTGGTGAAGATGATTGCCTGAGGAAGTTAATTGTTAATAGGTCATGGTTATCCGGTATTTTGCAACCAGTATCTGGTATCCTGGATCCTGTATCAGTTTTTTCAAAGCCATTTCAAACTTTCTTCCTTATCCTTATGCAATTGTTCTTTCAACTCCTCCAGTCCATTAAACTTTACTTCGCTGCGTAAGTACTTCTTTACATAGATACGGATGATCTTTCCGTAGATCTCTTTAGCGAAATCAAACAGGTTTACTTCGGTAACCTTTGTGCGGCCGTTTACGGTAGGGCGAAAGCCGATGCTCATCATGCCTTTATATTGTTTTCCTTCCACATCGGCATATACCGCATAGATGCCATCGCCCATCACGATCTTTTCTTCATCGGTATTCTTGAGGTTGGCGGTGGGGTAACCGAGTTCCCGGCCGATCTTATCGCCGTGTATCACTTCGCCTTCAAAAAAGAAGGTATAGCCCAGCAGGTTATTCGCTTCATCCACATTGCTGTGCAGTATGGCATTGCGGATATTGGTACTGCTTACTTTAATGGCATCAAGTATGTGTTCAGATATCTCCTTCAGTCGGTAATTATATACCGGCGCCTTTTCTTCCATCAGTTTATAATCGCCGCTGCGTTCTTTGCCAAACCGGTGATCGTAACCAATGATGATGGTATGCGGCCGGAATTTCTCCACTAAAAAATCACGGATGTATTCCTCGGCGGTCTGGTTGGCAAAAAAGTCGGTAAAGGGAACGATCACCAGGTGATCGATACCGGTCTTTTCCAGTAATTCGATCCGTTCGGGTAATGTATTGATAAGGCGTACACCGGTAATGACCGAAGACACCACTTTACGGGGATGCGGATGAAACGTAATGATGACCGATTCGCCGTTGGCTTTTCCGGCTTCCTGTTTTAAACTGTCGATGATCTGGCGATGGCCGAGATGAACCCCATCAAAGGTTCCGATGGTAATAACGGCATTTTTAAATTCGGGAAGCTGGTTTATATCACGGTGTATCTGCATAATGTACGAAGTGCAAATCTACTTGATAATTTTATAATGGATATTGGATAATTGCTTTGTAATTTGCGGCGTATTAATTCTTAATTCTTAATTCTTAATTCTTAATTCTTAATTCTTAATTCTTAAT
>DAOLIP010000117.1:0-10024 GCA_035328475.1 Ferruginibacter sp. | reverse complement strand
GTTCTTATGCCTGCACGCAGCAGGGCTGAACCTGATACCGGTGAGTGTGATCGCTGTACGAGCGGCACAAAAAGCATCCGACCCTACCGATATTTTCATTCCCTGCATGATCGTAACTTTTGTAGGCACCATTGCTGCGATGATCATTGTTTCGTTCAAACAAAAGATAAATTTATTTCAGCCGGTCATCATCGCCTGGGTATTGGGTATCTCGGCCATCATTGCTTTATTGGTTATTTATATCACCAGCCTTAATGCAGCCGGCCTTCAGTCTTTTTCCGGCGTATTAAGCAGTGGATTGATCCTGCTGGTGTTCTTGTTGATCGTGTTGGGAGGTTTGTATAAGAAGATCGATATCTTTTCTGCCTTTGTTGATGGTGCCCGGAACGGTTTTGATACTGCTATCCGCATCATCCCTTACATACTTGGTATCCTGGTTGCCGTAAGTATGTTGCGTACCAGCGGAACCTTTGATGCGGTGATCGGCGGTATTAAATACTTCTTTGCGTTATTCAGTCCCGATACCCGTTTTGTAGATGCTTTGCCCACAGCCATCATCAGGCCATTGAGCGGGGGAGCTGCCCGGGGTATGATGGTGAGTACGATGGCTGCATTTGGCCCCGATTCTTTTGCAAGTAAACTTTCCGGAATTTTCCAGGGAGCATCGGATACCACGTTCTATGTGGTGGCGGTTTATTTCGGATCTGTTTCTGTCAAAAACACCCGCTATGCCATTGGCGCTATGTTGCTGGCCGACCTGGTCTGCATCATCACCGCCATTACGCTGGCCTATTTATTCTTTGGATAGAGGAAGGAATTTATTCTATTTCTTTTTCAGCGTGCAGCAATTTTCCGTTCTTGTCCATGCCTTCTATCAGCACTTTGAATTTTTTGCAAACATCATCGTTGTAAAATTCAATAGTGCCTTTTCCGTCTTTTATTTTTATTGCAGGATTCCAGTAAAGAGTTGTACGGATATCAGATGGTATGCTGTCGGACTTAACCTTTGAATAATCCATTTCATAAAATTCACGGTTAACCGAATAGCCTGATCTTTTAAAATAATCAAATCCTTTCTGCCGCCAGTCACGCCCGGTCTTTCCTTTTGTGGTATAAATGGAAATGGCGCCCCTGTCGGCCCCCAATGCAATGCCGGTATTTCCCTTGTATATTTTTATCAGGGCTATATCGGATGGGTCCAGGCTTTCGATCAGTGAAATGGAAACCTGTACCTCATTCAGGAAGAATACCACCCCGCTGTTGGAAGCATTTTCAGAGAACATATCTATTCCCTGATAGCGGGTAAAATTCACCTGCGTGCCTGTATCGGTTTGATTGATGGCGATGCCGGGTACATTCATCCGCAGAAACTGCCATACATCGTTGTAGTTGATGTTGGGATTGAGCGCAAGGGTTTGGTCGCTGTTGAAAAATATATCAGAAGCATACAACAAGTTCAGCGAGTCTGTTGCCGATCGTTTCTTTGAACGTACGATCACTTCACGCAATACCTTTCCTTTTGTACTGTCTTTGCGTTGAGTATCGTTCAGTAATTTTTCGAGGTAACTGACTGCAGTAAGCGGACCTGCTGCCGGTGTATTCACCCATGCACGTGACAGCGTATCGAAATAAGCCGAATCAATTTTAACAGAAACGATCGCTTCTTTATTAGCCGTATTGGTACCCTGGTAAAAAACAACGGCGCCTTTCCGGAACTCAATATTGTTCACTACAAAAACAGATGATTCATTGGTTCTTGCTTCCGACATGATCTGGGTTGAATCTTCACCTTTGATCACCAGGTTTATCTTTCCTTCTTTTAACACCGACTTACCATTGCTTTGCAATACTTTGCCGGTTATGCTCAGCCCGGTTTCAAACGGGTAATGCAGGGGAGTAAAACGGTTTGCCATGATCTCTTCCAGGTTAAACCTGCGCCAGCCATGCACCATCATCAGCAGATCGAGATTTTGTAAAGTAGTTGCTTCTTTGTCTTTGAAATAATAACCCGGCTGGTTGATATTTCCTTTTATGTCGGATGATAAGAGAAGGGTAGATAATATCGTAGGGGCATATTTTCCTGATTCACTGTTGCTGTTTGTAACGGCAACAGCTGCCTGCAGGTCGGTGAATTCTGCAGCATCAAAAGAGAAGGTATTCTTCTTTCTTTTATCGGTGCTGGTTTGTACCGCCTGTAATAACGAATTTCCGATGGAATGATTTGCGATAAATACAAGCCGTTCTGCCAGGGGTTGTCCGCTTTCTGTTAATACAGTGATCTGCATAATGCCGGGCGGCAGATTCTTTTTGTTAATAGCAGTTGCATCCAGGCCTTCATCAAAATTGAATTTACCCATGTAGGCAAGCTGGTAATTGAGTTGCGCCATCAGCAGCAGGCTGTTGTATTTGTCTTTGTTCTTTTCGCTACGGGCTGCCTTCACAAATATTTTAGAAGGCCCGCTGTTATCCACTGAAAGAATGATGCCCTCGTCTTTTACAGGCGGCAGGTTAAAACTTAACTGGGTACCCATACCTGTTTGTACAAATGCTTTGTATGTTTCGCCGGCATTGGGTTGCAATTCAAAACTGCCCATGCCATCGTGTGTGGGTTTAAATGACGCTACTTTCTCATTTTTAGAATTCATGATTTCGCAGGATGCAGAAACAGGGTTGCCATGTGCGTCAAGCATTTTGAATGCAACGGTGCTTTTAAGGCCGGCAACGAGATTGCCCCCTTCGGGGAAGAAGTTCATTTTGATGGCTGACCCGGTCATTACTTTCTCTTCTTTTTTATCATTACTGATGATGTTGATCTTTTTTTCTGCGATAAAATCCGGGAAGTTCAGCATCCACATGGTATAGCAGCGCAGGTAATAAATACCCGAGGTCATTCCTGTGCTGATATCCAATACGCCATCGGCTGTTCCGTCTTTCAGGGTCAGCATTTTTTTATCAACCACTTTGCCGGCTGGATCAAGCAGGTTTACATAAATGACCTTGCTTAATATGGTGGGTTTTTCATCCAGCAGGGTATAGGCTTTGAACCAGATGCTTTCTCCGGCCAGGTAATCATTGCGGTCGGTTTGCAGGTAGGCTTTCTCCTGCGGGCGGATAAATGAAAAAGAATCGAGGGCGGCAACGATCTTTTCGGGAACCGTGTTTTGTGCTGTTGCAAAAAAAGAAAGCGGGAAAAGCAGGAAGCAAATAAATAATTTTGGCATCGGAAAAATTATGAAACAAATGTAAAGTATTAAAAAGGGCACTGCAATTGAGTGCCCTTTTTATTCTGAAGAATACGTTAAAATTACCCGGTTATAATGGCTTCAGCATTCCGGTGATATTCTGGATAACGCCATTGGTGGCTGCCATATCAACCGGTGTTATCTGGAATGCCGCGGGGTTGGCGGCGCCTTTGATGTTTACACCTGTTCCCAGGCTTACGGTAACAAAAGTGCTTGCTCCTGCATTTACAAACAGTGTCTTCAACGTTCCTGCTTTTAGGTCGGTTGAAAAATTGCGGGAACCGATCACATGGTATCGCAAGATATTCGTAAGCGTGGTAAGTCCTGCACCTGCAAGCGCAGCAATGGTAACCGCATCATAACCATTTGCCGTCATCACCGAGTTCGGAATGGCAAATACCGTGATGGGAGCAGAGACAGCCGGGGAGAACACAGTGGTTAATCCTGCTTTGGTGATGGCCTGTACCATCAGTGAATAGTTTGGATTGGCATTTAACTGGGTAATAATGCTGGTAGTAGGGGGGACCAGTACTTTATCGATCTTATGAATGATGCCGTTGCTGCACATGATATCTCTTTCAGAAATGAGCCCTCCGTTCAGAAAGATCTTATTATTAATCTTGTCCTTATAACTGTAACTGGCATAGCCTGCGATGGAAGTCATGGGCGCATTGGGGCCATCGGGTATCTCAAAACTGGTTCGTGCGGTTAAGATACCTGCGGCGCTGCTTTGAAAATGGTTTAAGACCAGGGCCGTGAGTGTGATGGAATCCATAGCAGCTATTGAGCCGCTGGTAATGCCTGCCGCGGTGAAGGCGGCATCAGTGGGCGCAAAAATGGTGAATGGTCCCGGGCCCTTGGTAAAGGTTTCCAGTTTGGCCTTTGCAATGGCAGCTTTCAGCATGCTCATATCGGAAGAACTGGTAAGCGTTTCGTCAAGGCTGGGCTTAACTGCAACGTCATCCGACTTATCGCATTGAACAAAGACCAGGCTGCAGCATAACAGCAGCGGGATCATGATATGTTTTTTCAGTTTATTTCGCATAGATCAATTTTTATTGGTTTATGACTACAGATAAGTTAGGTGCAAGATTGGTGGCTGTACTTCCGCTATAACCCCTTGCCAGCAGCGAATAGATGCGCTTATTGGTAAGATTGGCTGCAAAAGCCCTGCGGGCAATGGGTGGGGTAGTGGCTGCAAAGCCTGCCGGCCTGATAAAGAACGAATCGGACGGGATGGGAACATCGAAGCTTGCCGAAACTCCCCGATACGAAACATTGCTGGCAATAATGGTGGCAACCGTATTGTTGGCTCCGCGGTAAAGATCCAGCGCAGGAACATTGGGCATGCAATGCACAAACTTCATACGTACAAAACCGCTGTCGGGTGCTGTGCGGTCATCGGGAACGCTAAAGCCTTTTGTATTGGTAGCAGTATCCGTGATGTAAAAGGTATAGAATTTATTGGCCTCGAAAGTTTCGGTGAACTCAAACAATTTGGTCATAAGATTGCCGGTAGCTGGAATGGGAGTAAAGCCCTGTATCTTGGTAGTGCCGGGAGTAACCCACAGGTAATCGCCGTTGCTGCTTCCGCCTGTATTGAATCCCCCGCCCGGAAATCCAACAGGTGCGGTGATGGTATTGCTTACCGGTTTGTCGTTTATATACAGGATAGTATTTGGCTGAACTGTATAGGCAGAGAAATATCCCAGCTTCACCTGTGCAGAACCTTCGCTGGAGGTTCGGTCGGTGACGAAGTAAGAGTTCTTTTTACAACCGGCGAACAGCAGGGCTGCCGTAATAAATGCCGTTGTTATAACTAATTTATGTTTCATAATGTTTAGCAGTTAAAGTTTTTAAATCAGGGTTTACTGAACCAGCATTCATACGTATGGTAATCCAGGTTTAAGCCGCCGATGCGTAATAATTCATCACGGTTCCATATGTACTCACTGTTATATCTTGGCCTTACCCGGTAAACCGGCTTGCCTAAATTATCGGCAAACAGGGGATTGGGAAAAACCATGGTGCGGTAAACCTGTTGCCCGGTAAGCGGATCAATATCTGTCCAGTGATACCTTCTTATATCCACAAAGGTTTCAAAGAAACCCCATCCCCAGAGGGAGATATATTTCTGCAGCATGATATCACTGAGGGTGAGGGTGCCGGTGGTTCTTTTTACATTATTGCCGTTCAGGTAGGCTGCACGGTCGGCAGCGGAAATCGGGTTGGCATTGTACAACGCAATTGTGCTTGAACGGGGGAAACTGGATGGAGCCCTGTTTATGAAATCAAAATGGAGATTGATTCCGCTGGTATAAGCAGCTAAAGCAGTACCCAAGTCGCCTTTACGGAATGCAGCCTCGGCTTTGATGAACTGGATCTCACTGGCAGTCATCACTGGCATCACCACTTTGTCTCCGAATAAATATCGCCGGTATTGCGAACTGAATACGGAAACAGAAGGATTGGAATTGAACGGGATCTCTTTGAATGAACTGTCGGTCCATACGGAACTGATTCGTCGGCGTGCATTGATCCAGTTGGCTGAGCCAACTACATAGGTATTGGTGGCTCCTGTAAGTGTTCCATTCGGATCGCCTGTTGCCGGTGCCACACCCCTGAATCCTCCATTGCCGTTTGTGGTATCTTCAGAACAGGTAAGCAGGTGTTTCATTCTTGGATCCCTGTTAAAAGCGGTGGCACTGGAGGCGGGAACACCGGTTAGTAACGACCCTTCCAGTAGTTTTACAATAAAATCACTTTGCCTGAAACTGGTCAGGTTATCACGGAAAGTACCAAAGAAATTGGCATCGTCATTCTTTGCCGCATCAAAGGGGATTACAAAATCATCAAGCACGTCCACCATCGACCGGTTGCAGAAAGCAATCACCGAATCGGCATTATAAATGGATTTGTTGGTAAGCCTGTGTGCATTGCGTGCCAGTAAACCCCAGGCAAGCTTTATCCATCTTGCTGTGTTGCCGTTATAAGCATAATCTCCTTTGGCTAAGCGGCTGCTGGTTATACTTACATCTGAACGGCTGAGATTGGAAATAGCTAACCTTAATATAGAGTCAATACCGTCATAGATTACGTCCTGGTCATCGTATTTAAAGAATGCCTTGTTCTCTACAAAAGCTTCTTTAAAGATGATCTCTCCATGGTAGTCGGTTGCATACTGGAACATCATGGCCTTCAGCACTTGTGCAGCGCCCACATAATCCCACTGACTTTTTTGAGTACCTGTGTTAATAATATAATCCAGGTTTGCACCCAAACCAAAATAACACTGTCGCCAGATATCGCCGTTCACGTCGCTTGCAGCATTATAGCCCTGCCTGTCCATATTATTGACGGTACCGGTGGTAGCTGCTCCGAAATTCTGTACGTATTTACTGGCATATCGGGCATCAAACTGTAAGCCTCTTGGGATGGCACCCAGCATGGCGGGAAATACAGAAGAAGCATCCGGGTTTTGAGGTGTATCCGGATCGCTGTTGATATCCAGGTATTTCTTACAACCACTCATCGTGAGTAAGATCATGAGGGCTGCAATTCCGGATAATAAAAAACTTTTTTTCATAATCATCATTATTAATTTTTTTAAAATTGAATTTTACAACCAACATTTATTCCCCTTGGATTAGAGATGGCACCATAGTCGATACCTGAGCCGCCGTAACCTCTCGAAAAGGCAGTATTGCTGTTCACACTCGGGTCGGCCCCGGTATAGTTTGTGATGAGGAACAGATCGGTTCCGGTAATAAATACAGATGCATTGCTGATGATCTTCTGGCGCTTTAACAATGATTTGGGCAGGGTATAAGTAAGTGTTGCATCCCGTAAACGCATCCAGTTAACGGTTTCTATAAAGTCGGCCTCCGTTACGTTTCCGGCAGTATAATAATCACTGCGGTAGTACGGATACACGGTGATGGTATTGCGGGTGGGATTGCTGGTGTTCTGCAAACCATCGTTCAACACCCCATTGATAACCACCGGCGTTTCCCTGTCGAGTGTGCGTTTGCTCAGGCCGGTAACATACAGGTAATATTCATTTCCGTTCCATACATCACCCCCTTTCCTGAAATCGAGGTTAAAACTCAGGGTGAAATTCCTGTAATAGAACGTATTGATCAGGCCGATCCTGAAATCAGGTTGCCTGTCGCCAACCGGTACAAAATCCAACGCTGTATTGGTGGAAGGGAGGCCAGTTAAAGGGCTGATTAAGATATCTCCTGCAGTATTTCTTACAATTTGAGAAGAAGCCAGGTTGCTGATAGCAGCTCCGGGAAATACCTGGCTGCGGATATTGCCAAATACCCAGGTATCACTGTCATAATAAGTAGGCAGACCGGAAGGCAATGAAATTACTTTTCCCCTGTTGCGGTCAAAGTTCACAGTAACATCCCAGTTCAGTTTTTTGGATTTGATCACGTTGCCGGTAATAACCGCTTCGATGCCCTTGTTTTCAACAGAACCGCCATTCAGGTATTTAAGCACATAACCTGTACCATAGCTCACCCTGTTGGCAATGATCTGTCCTTTACTGATCAACGAATAGCGGGTGATATCAATGCTCAGCCTGTTATTGAGGAATTTCAATTCTGCACCAAACTCAAAATTTTCAGTGCGTTCAGGTTCCAGTCCGAAATTGTTTCCAAAAACACCATTGGCAAAACCACCGCCTGTTGAAGTGGCCTGTGCAAATAGCCTGTCGATAAGATAAGGCTGGTATAATCCTTTTCCGGTGGTACCAAAACTTGCCCTTGCCTTACCATAACTGAACCAGGGAAGTTTGTCAAATATTTTCAGGTCGCTGAATACAAAACTCAAAGAGGCTGATCCGAAATTATAATACGGGCTCTTATCAACCTCCCGGCTCAGGAAGGTGCTTGTACCTTCACGGCTTCCGGCCAGTGATAGATAAACCAGGTTATTGTAGGCAAGTGAATACGCTCCGAAGAAACGTATTTTACGGGTATTCAGCACGGCTGTTTTTGCAAACAGGCTTAATGGGTCGGTGTTGTTCAATGATTTGAAGTTGGGCTCAAAGAACCGTTCGCCACGTTGTGCCTGGATACTTGTTTTATTATCATCATTGGCAAAGCCCAATGTCAGGTTATTGGAGAATTTGCCGAATTTCTTTTTAAGGGTTCCCTTAAATACGTTGCTGAGGTTCTTTGTATTCTGTTCGTATACAGAATAGAATCCATTTACGGCAAAGCCGAAGCGGCTTTGCGGATGCATAAGAAAATCACCCGTTTGGCTGTACACATCCAAACCGGTAGTGGCACTCAGGTTAAGCCATTTGAACGGGTCGGCATTCAATGTTAAGGTCAGTGTCAGGCGGTTTGTTTTATCCTGGGCCTGGTTCTTATTAACATCCCAGAAAGGGTTATCGAACTCAGCGGACAATGCTGCTGAATTTGAACGGTATAATTTCCGGGTACCATCTGCATTCTGGTAGTCACGTACATCCAGGTCACTTGGATAATTCAACAGGTTCAGCAGGTATCCGCCTGCACCTTTTGATACCTTATCGGTTGTAGAATTTGAATAGGTAATGCCCGATGTGATGCTGAATTTTTTTGAAACCTTAGCACTTCCGTTTATCCCTACGGTTAATCTTTCGTAACCGGTATTTGGAATAATGCCATTCTGGTTAAAGTAACTGCCCGATAAACGATAGGTAGTAACATCGCCTCCTCCTTCAACATCTACATTATGTCTCTGCGAAAAACCGGTGCGGAAGAAATTATGGATATTGTCATACAGCTGGGTTCCCTCTTTATACTTTGGCCCAAAATAGGCATAGGCATTTCCACTTGCAAAGGGGTTCACAACTGCATTGGGGTCGGCAATGCCGGCTGTTCCGCGGCCGTAAGTGGTTTGTATCTCCGGAAAGCGGTATAGTCTTTCCCAGCGGAATGAATTACCATATCGAAGGGTTGCTTTACCCGCTTTCCCTTTACGGGTGGTAATTACAATGGCACCTGAGGCACCATCAGAACCGTAAAGAGCAGTGGCTTCGGGTCCTTTTAGTATGGTAACACTTTCAATGTCTTCGGGGTTAAGGTCCATGGCCCTGTTTCCGTAATCGGAATTACGGTTGGCAAATGCATTCACTGCCTGGGTTCCCGATGCCAGGTTTTCCTGGTTCATTGTCTGGTTATCATATGGAACCCCATCTACTACAAAAAGCGGGGAGTTGCTGTTACCAATAGAAATAGCACCCCTTAACACTATGCTCGTGGAAGCGCCCGGTGTACCGGAAGTGGGTGTAATATTGGCTCCGGCCACACGGCCTGCCAATGCATTGATCCAGTTATCCCTTTGTGTCTGGGCTATCTCTTCTCCTTTTACATCCTGGGCTGTATATCCTAATTCACGTTTGCTTTTCTTTACACCATAGGCTGTAACCACTACTTCGCCCAGTTGTTTTTGCGCCTGTACCAGACGCACATTTATTTTATTATCGTTACCAACAGTTATCTCCTGTTTGGCATAGTCAACAAAAGTAAACACCAGCACCTGGCCCTTTACTGCCTGTATACTGTAATAGCCGGCCTGGTTGGTTTTGGTAGCCGTTTTTGTTCCTTTAACTGTTACAGTAACATCCCGCAAGGGTGCATTGTCATCATCGCCAATGACAACCCCCGTAACCTGCGCACTGGCAAATACCGGAACCAGGAAAAAGATCAAGATAATTAGTCTGGTTGAAAATTTTCTCATATAGTCGTATTTTGGTTTTTAAGAAATAGTAATGAGCTGTGAGT
>DAOLIP010000116.1:0-10300 GCA_035328475.1 Ferruginibacter sp. | reverse complement strand
ATGGCGGGAAGTTTTTCCATCACCTTATTGTAATTCTCTTTAAAATACTGCGCCAGTAAAAAGTGCCTGTTCTCTTCGTATTCATCGGCCTTCAGTTCAAATAATTGCGAGGCTGTACCACCCTGCAGGTTGGCCGATTGACGTTGTGATTTTTGATTGGCTACCACACCTGTAATGAACAGTTTACCAAACTGTGCCGTTGTTTTGATGCCAAACAATTGTTGTGCACCCGGTATCAAAGTGCTGCGTGAAGGAAAAGAAACATTACCCAGTTCCAGCCGTTTGATGATCTCATCATCCAAACCGGTATAATCCAGTTTTAACTGGTTGTCTTGTCCAAAGTTGGCGAGTGTATTATAGTTGATGGGAAATTTCAGTTTGCCGCCGATGTCTGCATTCACATTCACCTGTGCGTTCATGTCAAAATCAAAGTTCCCGTTCTTCCGGGCTCTTTCGGGCAGGGTGGGATTTTTTATGTTCTGTCCCTGGTAGCCGGCAGTCAGGTCCACATTACCCTGTGGCACGATCGTTATCTTTCCATTTCCGAATAAACGGTTAAAGAGATTATCATACAACGATAATTTGGGCTTTACTCTTCCGCGGTTGAGTACGTTCATCAGGTTGGCCCGCTTTTGAAAATATTCTGTTTCCGATTGCTTGGCCCTTATCTTCCAGTATTCATCAAAACTGTAACTGGTGGTGGTACGGTAATAGCGGTTGCCAATTTTTTCGTAAACGATATAGCGACGTGTTTTGGGATCGTACACTACCGAATCCCGGATATTGGACGGGCTTTTAAGATCGAAGGTGGTCCGTTGTTCGCCGGAAAGCACATCACCCCTTCTGTCGCGGATGGGATAGGGTAAATTGCCGGGAACGGTATCGGTTGTATTTGGTAAAAGTATCGGGTAGTGTGGGTTGGCCGAAGCAGAGGTTGGCTTAAACAGCAATAGTGTTCCCACTAATACCATACAGCCAATTAGTTTCAAGTCATTTTTTCTAATAAGCAACATCCGGTAAATCAGTTAACGTCGAGTTCTTTCAAATGGCTTTAAGCGCTTTTTTAATTAAGTCTTCTAATTTCAATACAGATGGTTCAGCCAGGATGATCTTTTGGATGGATTGCTCTGCCTGGGATCTCGGTATGCCGAGGGCAGTCAAAGCATTTAACGCATCCTGTTCCAAACTATTGCCCACTTGTACGGAAAGGTTGGCATCCGGGGAATACTTCCCTATTTTATCTTTCAGCTCCAGAACAAGTCTTTCAGCCGTTTTTTTTCCAATCCCTTTGACGCTCTCCAGCAGTTTTACGTTGCCTTGAAGTATCGCCCTGCTCAGCTCCTCCGGTTTTAAGGAAGAAAGCATCATCCTTGCGGTAGCTGCTCCCACACCTGAAATGCTTACCAGGAGCAGGAACATTTCCTTCTCTCCTTTGTCAAAAAAACCATACAATACATGACCGTCTTCCTTCACCTGCAGGTGGGTATATAACTTACCCTGCTCCAGGCTTTGAATATGCGAATATGTGTTAAGGCTGATATTAACTTCGAACCCGATGCCATTTACATCAATATAAACCAGGGCCGGGGTTTTATACGTAAACTTTCCTTGGAGGTATGCGTACATAATTAATATACAGTCAATAGCGAAAATAAGGATATTTTACCAGCTATAACCGTTAAAATAAGCGTAAGCTTTTTTCTGTATTTTTACTTTTCATTAATGCCTTAAAACATACTAAGTTAAACACGGGTTTTCATGCAAAAAATACAAGCTGCTGTTACAGCCGTAGGAGGTTATGTTCCCGACTACCGCCTTACCAATTCTGAACTGGAAAAAATGGTTGACACCAACGATGAATGGATCCGGACAAGGACCGGGATCGAAGAAAGAAGGATATTGAAAGAAGAGGGTAAAGGAAGCAGCGACCTGGGCGCCCCGGCTGTTCTGGAACTTTGTAAAAAGCGTGGAATAAGCCCCGAAGAGATCGATTGTCTTATTTGTGCTACGGTTACCCCCGACCTTGTTTTCCCGGCAACCGGCAATATAATTTGCGATAAGATAGGAGCAAAAAATGCATTCAGTTTTGATGTGGGTGCCGCCTGTTCGGGTTTTTTATATGCCCTCACTACCGGCGCAGCCTTTATTGAAAGCGGCCGGTATAAAAAAGTGGTGGTGGTTGGTGTAGATAAGATGAGCAGCATCATTGATTACAGCGATCGCACCACCTGCATCATCTTTGGCGATGGCGCCGGTGCGGTTCTTTTGGAAGAAAGCAGTGACGGCAACGGCATACAGGACAGTATCTTAAAAACAGATGGCAGTGGCCGGCAGTTCCTGCACATGAAAGCAGGCGGATCGGTGAAACCATCAACAGTGGAAAGCGTATTGGCGAGGGAACATTTTGTATACCAGGAAGGCCAGGCCGTTTTTAAATTCGCCGTAAAAGGAATGGCCGATGTTAGCTATGAACTGATGCAACGCAATAATTTAACAGCCGGTGATATTGCCTGGCTGGTTCCGCACCAGGCCAACCTGCGCATCATTGATGCCACGGCCAACCGCATGGGATTGCCCAGGGAAAAAGTGATGATCAATATCCAGAAATACGGCAATACCACGGCGGGTACTTTGCCGTTATGTTTATGGGAATGGGAAACCAGACTCAAAAAAGGGGATAATCTTATCCTGGCTGCATTTGGCGGGGGTTTTACCTGGGGCGCCACCTGGCTGAAATGGGCGTATAACAGCTGATGAAACCAGGCTGCCTGTAGCCATCAGAAAGAATCTTTATCGTATATCTATGAATAAAATGACTGTATGAAAAAAAATATACTCTTTCTTGTTATTGTGCTGCTTGCCGTGAACACAGAAAGCCATGCCCAGTTTTCCCGCTATATCATTCGTTTCAAAGACAAGAGAACCAATCCTTATTCTCTTGCCAATCCATCACAATACCTTTCCGTAAGGTCTATACAAAGAAGAGCACGTTACGGTATTTCGATCGACTCAAGTGATCTGCCCATCACACCAAGATATATTGACAGCATTCGGCTTGCCGGTGCGGTAACTATTCTTAATACATCAAAATGGCTGAACCAGGTGGCCATCCAAACCACAGATGCCGCAGCGCTGACCAAAATAAGCAGCTTTCCCTTTGTACTCAGCGCCGGGCCCATTGCCAGCAGGCCCGGGCAAGGAAACAGGCCTGTGAATAAACAATTAGACACTCCTGCTACCGGCATTGTGCAAAACCCTTCTCCTTCTATTATAACCGCTGATTACTATAACTATGGACAGAGTTACGGGCAGGTGCATCTTCATAACGGAGAGTTCTTACACAACCGTGGTTTTCGTGGACAGGGAATGCAGATGGCTGTATTGGATGCAGGATTTTTTCATTACTTAAGTTTACCCACTTTCGACAGCATACGCAATAATGGCCAGGTACTCGGCACCTGGGATTTTGTTGCCGGTAATTCCAGCGTGGATGAAGATCATCCGCATGGTATGAATTGCCTGAGTACCATTGCCGCAAATATGCCCGGCGTTTTTATGGGCACGGCGCCAAAAGCTTCTTTTTATTTATACCGTACCGAAGATGCAGCAACAGAATACCCGATAGAAGAACAGAATTGGGTAGCCGGTATGGAAAGGGCCGATAGCCTGGGCGTTGATATCACTTCTACCTCATTAGGCTATTTCAATTTTGATAATTCCATTTTCAATTACACGTATGCCAATATGGATGGCAATACTACCCTTAGTGCAAAGGGCGCCGACCTGGCTGCAAAAAAAGGAATGCTGCTGGTATTGGCCGCCGGTAACGAAGGAACTTCAGCCTGGCATTTCATCATTACGCCATCTGATGCAGATAGTGTAATGGCCGTGGGTGCTGTTTCTGTTGCCGGTAACGTAGGCGGGTTCAGCAGTTATGGCCCAAGCAGCGATGGACAGGTAAAACCTTCTGTTGCAGCCGTAGGTGTAGGCGCTGTAATTGCCAATACTTCTAACGGGCAACCAACATTTGGCAACGGAACTTCTTTTGCCTGTCCGAATATGGCAGGGCTAACCACCTGTTTATGGCAGGCTTTTCCTGAAATCAACAACATGGGCATCATTACTACCATGCAGCAGGCAGCTACCAAAGCAAATAATCCCGACAACCGGGTTGGCTACGGCATACCGGATATGAAGAAAGCATTTGTGATGCTGATAAAACAATTGTTCGCAAAACAAACACCGCAGGTTGCCAATTGCAGCGTTACCTGGCAATGGGCCGTAAAAACAGATTCGGTGATCAGTATTGCCGTGGAAAGAAAATTATCCACGGATATTAATTACACAACAGTTAACACGCTGAACTCAACCGGTGCTTTTGCATCAAGAAATTTTTCATTTACAGACGACCTGCGCAATTTTACGGCGAGTGGTATAAAGTATCGTTTACGGATGGATATTGCTGCCGATACCAGTTTCTATCTAGACTCCATTACGGTGAATTTTACGCCAAGACCAAACCTGGGAGCAGATAAGAATGCCAGTATCTGCAGCGGTACCGGTTTTGATCTTACTTCGCAATTTGTTACTACCGGCCTAACCGCTAACTGGACGATCGGCGGTAACCCTGTGGCTACTCCAACATCCGTAACGGCTGCAGGCACTTATCAGCTTATCGGCATCAATAATTCCGGGTGTGCCGATACAGCCATTGTTAATTTAACGCTATTACCTAAACCGGCATTGGGTGTTGATATGGCGATCACAAAATGCACAGACAGTATCGTTAACCTTACCACATTATATACAACTACCGGTTTAACTGCATCGTGGACAACTGGCGGCAATCCCGTTGCAATGCCGGCTGCTGTTACATCTGCAGGCTTGTACCGGTTAATTGCAGTAAACGGCTCAGGTTGCAGCGATACGGCTTTTGTTACCCTCACCAATAGCCAGCCATTATGCATTGCCGGCCTGGTTGATAAGATTGTTATCAGTCCTAACCCCGTGAGCGATAAACTTACGGTACAGGTGACAAGAACTAGTTCAGCAAAGGTTGGTATTGCAGTGAGCAATGCAGCCGGGCAGATCGTTTACAATACAGCCAGTCAGCAGGCTGCAGGTTCACAGTCATACATCATCCCCATGAAAGAAATGGCCGGGGGCATTTATTTTGTAACGGTATGGCTGAATGATAAGAAAGAAGTGGTGAAGAAAATAATGAACCGGTAAGCTGATCTACTCTTTTATAAAAGATGCTGTAAACATAGAATCAGCCTTTTTATCATAACCTGTTAAAAGTTCCATTTGCAGCAACCGCAGGTGGAATTTTTCTTTAATAAAGTTCACCATGTCTTCATTCTCCTGTTTAAATACCGAACAGGTGATGTAGATGAACAATCCGTTCTGTTGTAAATGCGGAATAACATTGGAAACAATTTGTTTCTGCAGGGCTGCATATGTTCCGATCATTTCTGTTTTAAAGAAATACAGTTGCTCCGGTGTACGGCTCCAGGTTCCGCTGCCTGTGCAGGGTGCATCGCAGATGATGAGTTGGAAGTCTGAGGTTTCAGGTTTGAAGTTTGTCCTTCGGCTTCGTTCAGGATAAGTTTGAAGATCTGCAATAAAGGACTGATAGTTTTTGATGCCGGCTGCAGAAAACCTTTTTTTTAGGTTGGATAAAATACTTTCCCGGATGTCGGACACAGTTAATGCAATCTTCCCATTAAGGATATCGTATGCCAGTAAGGATTTTCCTCCGCTGGCGGCGCAGCAGTCCCATGCAGATACGGGATACAAGATCCTGGATGCAGGATCTTTAAGGATATTCAATACCTGCTGAGAGTTATGGTCTTGTACTACAACATCTTTATCCGGCTCAATGATGCCATCCAGCTTGGTAGTATTGGGCAGTGCAATGCAGTCATCGCCACGCATTTCAAAGGCTAAACGGGCGTCCTGCAGTTTTTTTAACACTGCTTTTTTTTTGCCTGGTCTTATCCGAAGAAAAAGACCGGGCTGAATGAAGAAGGATGAAGAAAATGAAAGCAGGTCAATGCCATTGCTTACCTCATTCTTCCAGGGAAACAATTCACTTATATCAGTCGCTGTTAAACTGATCTTCTCTGAAAGCGGTTTTTCAATAACTGCATTCCATTCAGGCTTATGAAAGTTCAGAAATTCATTGGATGAATGTTCGCACAAAAAAGATCCGGTAATGATCCTTTCTTCAACAGGCAGGCCAGTCATGGCTTTACCCAGGCGGTAGAAATTATAACACAGCGCCGCTATCTGTTTCCGGTCTTTGGATCCGTATTTCTTATTGGCTGCAAAATAGTTTTTCAGGAAGGCAGCAAGTGGTTCTCTTGCATCATACGTTTCTATGATCTTTTTTGCCGAATTTAAATATGAATGGAACCGCATACCGGCAAAAATAAAGCCTGCAATTAACATGGCAGGCTTTTAAATTATTTTGCCAAGGATATCCTCCTGGTTTATTTATTACAGTTCCAGTAAACTCTTAACGGGATCCTCTCCAAACAATAATAATTCAGGATTCTCCAGCAGTTCTTTCACCCTTACCAGGAACCCTACTGATTCCCTTCCGTCGATGATGCGGTGATCGTAACTCAATGCCACATACATCATCGGCTTTATGACCACCTGGCCATTCACTGCCATGGGTCTTTCCACAATATTATGCATGCCCAGTATGGCCGACTGTGGAATATTGATGATGGGGGTGCTCATCATGGAACCGAAAATGCCTCCATTGGTGATGGTGAATGTTCCTCCGGTCATTTCTTCAATAGTGAGTTTATTGTCTTTTGCTTTAGTGGCCAGTTCTACCACTTTTGCCTCAATACCCGCCATACTCAGGCTTTCTGCATTGCGTATCACCGGCACCACCAATCCTTTTGGCGCACTTACGGCAATGGAGATATCGCAGTAATCATGGTAAATAATGTTTTCGCCATCGATATAGGCATTCACAGCCGGCCATTCCATCAGGGCATAGGTACATGCTTTGCTGAAAAAACTCATAAAGCCCAGGTTCACACCGTGCAGTTCTTTGAATTTGTCCTTGTATTTTTTGCGCACATCCATGATGGCACTCATGTCCACTTCATTGAATGTGGTGAGCATGGCCGTTGTATTCTTTGCTTCCACCAATCGCCGGCTGATGGTTTTGCGCAGGTTGCTCATCTTCTCTACCCGGTCATTACGCTCAAACAAAACCGTACCGGGCCTTCTTCCGGGATTGTTCAGCGCATCCATCACATCCTGCTTCACGATCTTTCCATTACTGCCCGAAGCTGTTACCGCTTTCACATCTACTTTTTTATCAGCGATGATGGCAGCAGCTACCGGGGTTGCTTTAAGGTCTGTTTGAGGTTTTGGGTTTGAGGTTTGAGGTTGTGCTGCTGCAGTTTCTTTTACTGTTGCCGGCTTTTCTGCCTTACCCGCTTCGGCCGGTTTTGGAGCATCGGTATCAATAGAGCAGACGACATCACCGATATGGAGGGTATCGCCTTCTTTGGCTATGATCTTTATGGCTCCGGCCTGTTCGGCATTTAGTTCAAACGTAGCTTTCTCACTTTCCAGTTCGGCGATCACTTCATCCCTGTTCACCCATTCCCCGTCTTTTTTATGCCACTTCACCAGCGTCACTTCATTAATACTCTCGCCTACGGTTGGAACTTTTATTTCAATTGACATCTACAGTAATTTAAGATGGGGCAAATTTCGGGGAAAAATAAGGATTATTAAAATAGAATTCCGGTACAATGGCTGTAAACAAAAATCAGCAGGATTGCGCCTGCTGAAAATATCTTTAACTAAGTTGAAGCGGTATTATGTCCCGAGGTATGCTTTAAGCAGTTTGCAACGGGATGCAGTACGTAATTTGGTGATGGCTTTGTCTTTGATCTGCCGCACCCTTTCCCGGGTAAGATTGAAATGTTCGCCGATATCTTCCAGGCTCAGTGCATGATCTACACCAATGCCGAAGAAAAAACGGATCACATCCTTTTGTCTTTCTGTTAAGGTGCTTAAGGAGCGGTCTATTTCTGTTTTAAGCGATGCCTTGAATGCCAGTTCATCATCCGTATTGGCTGCATTGTGATTAACCAATACATCAATCAGTGTACTTTCTTCTCCATCAGCCAAAGGCTGATCCATACTCACGTGGCGGGAAGACACGCCAAGGGTGGCGGCAATTTCTTCTGTATCCATATCCAGTAAAAAAGCCACTTCTTCTGCCGTAGGCTCTCTTTCAAATTCCTGCTCAAGCTGCGAAAAGGCTTTACTGATACGGTTTGTCAGTCCAACTTTATTTAATGGTAAACGTACTATTCTTGATTGCTCGGCCAATGCCTGTAAGATACTCTGGCGTATCCACCACACAGCATACGATATGAATTTAAAACCACGGGTCTCATCAAAACGCTGTGCGGCTTTTATTAAACCCAGGTTTCCTTCATTGATCAGGTCGGGTAATGTTAATCCCTGATTCTGGTATTGTTTGGCAACAGAAACGACGAAACGAAGATTGGCTTTGGTGAGTTTTTCCAACGCCTTTTGATCGCCTTGTTTGATGCGTATAGCTAATTTTACTTCTTCCTCGGGGGTAATTAATTCTACTTTACCAATCTCCTGCAGGTACTTCTCTAAACTCTGGCTTTCACGGTTGGTGATAGACTTAGTGATTTTTAGCTGGCGCATGCTCATAAGCCTGATGGTTTAAAGGTTAAGTTAGAAATAGACTATTGGGGTTAATAACTTGTTAAAAATTTACAAATCTATTAACGTAATTTATGTTATTTCCAATATGCCGCCAAAAAAAAAAATCTAAATCACTGGGTTTCAGAAGTTTGAAGCCCAATTTGTTTAACTTTTAAACAAAATAAGTAAAACAAAAAAACTTAAATAAATAATTTGATAAGCAGATTATTTTGTTATTATTGCAACATTGCAACGCTAGTTAAACAAAAAGGATGAGTAAGAAAGTTTTATACACGTTAGAATACCCTGTAAGATGCTCTCCAAGTATTTTATATGAATTTTTAATATCCCCCGCCGGTTTGCAGGAATGGTTTGCCGATAAGGTAGATGAAAAAGACAGCGTTTACAGTTTTAGCTGGAACGGTTCTGTTGACAAGGCCCGGTTATTGGAAACAGAAGAAGATAAGTTTGTACGGTTCCGTTGGGACCACCAGGCAAAGGATGAATATTTTGAATGGCGTATTGAAAAATCGGAAGTAACCAACCAGACCATTTTGGTGATCAGCGATTTTGCCGACAAGAAGGATATCAAAGACCAGAGCCAGTTGTGGGAATACCAGGTGAAGGAATTGTTTCACCGCCTGGGAAGTTAAGGTTTAAGCAACTGCATCAATACAGAAAATTTCTCCGGCAACGTCTCCGCTATTTTACTCCAGTAATTCAACGGGAATTTTACAGCAAGTTTTACAAATTCTTTTTGCAGGATCACCTGCTGCATTTCTTCTTGTGTAAGTTGATACAGGGGACTATAATTTTCTTTTTCAAAGTGATGTTGCCAGGCATCTTCATTAATGCATACATAAAATTCATGCTGTTTCAGCAGGTCATGCCCCGCAATTAAGCTCTCTTCAAATATCTTTTTATATTCCCCGGACAGTTGAAGAGTAATGCTGAAAAAATTACCCCACCAGAACATGGTACGTACGGCAAAAATATTTTCCCCGGAAAAGCAGCGGGGGTAATCCAGCATTACATATGGCAGCAGGAGGTAATTCTCTCCTCTTGAAATTTTGGGAGACGGTTGAACAACAGGCAGGGGTAAATTTCCTTTTTCTACAACCACCTTATACTGTTCTGCCAAATGACCAAACATCTCATAGACCTTCCGGGTAATTATATGCTTCGTTAAAATCCAGCCGGCATCATTTACCAGTTGCAGTTCCTCATCAGAAAGAGTTAATTTTGACTGTTGCTTCATACGAAGCATCAAATTACTACATTTAGCGTTCCATACAGCAACAGCGGGGTATGATAAAAAAATTAGACAAACTAATTCTTAAAGCATTCATCGGGCCGTTCATCATAACGTTCTTCATCGCTTTCTTTGTGCTGATGATGCAGGGATTGTGGAAATACCTGGATGATCTCGTAGGCAAGGGCCTCGACTTTATCACCATCGGTAAGTTTCTCTGGTACGTAAGCGCTTCCATGCTCACCCTTGCCATGCCCATTGCCATTCTTATTTCATCCATTATGACCTTTGGCAACCTGGGTGAAAGTTTTGAACTGGTGGCCA
>DAOLIP010000115.1:0-10366 GCA_035328475.1 Ferruginibacter sp. | reverse complement strand
TACTTCCATCTGTAAATGGCCTTAAAGCAGTACTGGACATTTCATATTCATCTATTGGTGTTACCAGGTCATCCACACTCCTGGTAAATACCAGGTTACCTGTAGTAGCGGTTTTAATTCTCCAGTCGGAGCCGGCTCCGGTTTTCAGTAGTTCAATACCCGGTTCAAATCCTGAACTTACACTTGCCACCCTTAAATTAACATTTGCATTTGTTGACTCATAAATGTGCAGTTTGGTAGAAGGGGCGGCGGTTCCAATACCAATCTGGCCACTGCCTAATTCGATGGTTAGCCTTGAGGCAGCTGCCCCCAGGAAATTAAACTGGTCGGTTGCGTCCTGGTATTGCAGGCCCCAGGTTGATGCTCCTGGGCTATGTGCTATTACCATCCGGTCTGCATTTGTAGTGCCAGACTTAAACATGTAATTCATTACAGGTACCGTATTGTCGTATTGAACGGTGCCTGAATTTCCTACCAGGAATTTATCTGCAACAGAAAAAGTAGAATCGGGAGTAGTGGTTCCGATACCCACTCTTGTATCGGCAGTAGCTCCGTTTATTCCATTTATACTTCCCAAAATCAGGCTGTTTGACTGGGCAATCAATGCATTGGAACCAATAGCGGCTGCATTTGTGAGGTTTGTTGCTGATACATCTGCATTATAACCCAGGAGGGTATTAAAAGTTCCGGTGATATTGGTGCTTCCTGCGGTAAAGCCCATTGCAGTATTTCCATTTGCATTTGAACTCAGTAATGCCTGGTGGCCAATGGCAACGTTGTAATTTCCGGTATTGGTATTCTGCAAAGCATAATTACCCAGTGTAGTATTTTGAGTACCGGTGTTATTGAACCGCATGGCAAAGGTGCCGATGGCAACATTTTCATTTGCATTGTTTCCATACATGGCGCTATCGCCAATGGCAATATTATAATTGAAAGCGCCGCCATTTCCCAGCGCCCGGGTACCAACGGCCACGCTTCCATTGCCGGTTTGGTTGCCGTAGAGGGCACCCATTCCCACTGCAGTATTACTCTTGCCGCTTGTGTTATAAGTGAGTGTATAAGCTCCCAGTCCGGTGTTTTCAATGCCGGTAAGTGTATCAGTAACACCAAAACCCGAATTAGAACCAACGAAAGTATTCTGGTTGCCTGTGTTCCTGTAGCCGGCATAGGCACCCACAATGGTGGCTTCATTCATGTAATAATTGGTTGTAGGTAACCCGATATAATCGCCCGATGCAAAAAAGCCCACCACGGTATTAAATCTTCCTCCTTTGGCGATCATGGCGCCACGGCCCAGGGCTGTATTGTAATAAGAGGAGTCGGAGTATTCAATGGCCCCCACACCCAATGCAGTATTTTCCCATCCCCGCTGAACATTTTTTAACGAACGCCAGCCCATTGCGGTGTTATAAGCACCGGCTGTATCGTTGAGCATGGATTCATAACCAATGGCAGAATTATTATCTCCCGTTTTATGGTTGTACATGGTATTTGTACCTAAGGCAGTGTTACCCCAACCGGTTGTATTGCTGCGCAAGGTACTTACACCAACCGCTACGTTCAATGAACCGCTGAGGTTATTGTACATCGAAACATTTCCTATCGCCGTATTATAAACTCCTGATGTATCGTTGCGTAATGCGCCGGCACCAATAGCTACATGGCCGTAATAGCGGGTAAAGCGTAATGCATCATTACCAACAGCCGTGTTATCATACGGGTAAGGAAGCCCTGCAGGATTATATGCTTCCATCATGGCGGCATTTCCAATAGCGGTATTGTTACCTCCAATTTTATTACTCATTAAAGAGTAACTGCCCATTGAAGTATTGGCTCCGGCGGTAGTGGCACTGTCCTGGCTGGAATAACCCACAGCAGTATTCGGATAAGAAGCAATTGCATTTAGTAATGCCCTGCTGCCAACAGCCACGCTTTGATGATGATTGGTGGTGCTTTTGCTCAGTGCCCGGTAACCGATAGCAACCACGTCGTTGCCCCGGCCCTGGTTATAGGCCGAATCTCCGATGGCTACGTTCCTGGAAGGAGAAGTGCCTGAGTAAAAAGTATTGGGTTCAAAAATGGCTGCTGCTTTAAATCCGATAGCCACATTCTGGCTGCCAAATGCATTTCCGGTTAATGCCGAATAGCCAAGCATGGTATTTTCTGCACCCTGTGTTATGTTGGTTGAAGAGTAGGAGTTAAAATTACCGGCAAATGCTCCCAGGGCGGTGGTATAGCTCCGGTTGCTGTATGCCAGCGCCGAATGGCCGATGGATGTGGTATAATCAGCGGTGTCATTGAAAAAGCCGGCACTTCTTCCGGCGGCTATATTGTAAGAGCCTCCTGTATTTTGTTCCAATGCACCAACGCCCATTGCCACATTCTCAACGCCGGTTTTATTGTTTCTTAAAGCCCTCCAGCCGGCAGCGGTGTTCAAAGAACCGGCCGAATCAAATTGCATAGACTCCAGGCCAATCGATGTGTTATTTGCATTTTTTTTATGCGAATACATGCTGTAAAGCCCCACCGCTGTATTACCACTGGTGCTGTCGTTCTGGAAAAGACTCTGGTACCCGATGGCCGTATTGCTGAAGCCGGCCACATTATTATACATACTGTTTACACCCATGGCCGTATTGGCATACCCGGTTGTATTAAAATCCATCACATTGGAACCGATAGCCGTATTGCTGTAGCCGGTTGTGTTATTGAACAGGGTTGCATCGCCCACAGCGGTATTAAAAACACCCACACTATTGGCAAGGGCACCATAGCCTATGGCCACACTTACATTTCCTGTTTTGTTCTTTCGTAGAGCATGGTTGCCGATGGCCACATTCCGGTTGCCCGTGGTATTACTGTCCAATGCATTGTACCCGATGGCAATGTTATCGAAAGCATTATTCATCATCAGCGCCCGGTAGCCGATGCCGATAACGCCACCGGCAGTATTACCATACAGGGCACTGTCGCCAATGGCAATATTGTATGTGGTGTTGTTATTCTGCAAAGCACTGGGACCAATACCAATATTATGAGCAAGGGCCGGGTTTGTTAGCCCGGCCTTATAACCCAGGTATGTAGTACTGTCGTTTATTTGTCCTGAGAAAATATTGTTGTACCGTAACCTCAACGAATTAGCATCAGTGGTGCCTAAGAAATTATTTACCGGGTCAATCCCTGCATTACCTGTTGTAAGCCAGCCAACATTATTATTAGCAGTTGCCAGCCACAACCAGGACGTTCCGTTATAATAATAGAAGCCAACACTGTCCGGTGCATTTTGAAAAACCATCAGGCCGGTTGCAGGGGCAGCGATCGCATTTCTTTCCGTTTTATTCATACGGGGCACCAGTATGCCTTTAACAGTACTTTTTACATCCAGCATTGCACTGGCATCGGCAGAACTTCCATCGGTATTAATACTTAAAGACTGGGAACTGGCAGAAAAATGCAGGGTGAATGCAATACAGGCTGCAAACACTAAACGTAAAAATTTAGTCATGGTAAAATGTTAGTTATGTAGTTTGTTCAAACGACTTCCCTAAGAGATTGGACTTTTCTTGCTTTATCAGGGAGATGGCTGGGTAATTACTGCTGTAATATTAGTAAATTTTCTACCTCTTTGTAGAATAACGGATAAAATAGTTATCAACGATTTTAAAAAATTTGTGAATCATAATATACTTAGCCAACCCGGTTTTGCAAAGCGCAAAAGTAGCCGCAAGATCATTGCGGGCAAATACCACAAAGTGGTAGTCAGGTATTCTATTAATGTTCTACGGAATTTTCTAAAAAAGGGAATTGTTACTGCAAAACGGAGATCACATAATTTACAGCAGCCGGATCAATGGGTGCGCCGGTGGTATTTTTAAATCGAATTTTAATTGTATTGGCTGCCGAAACCCTTGCCCAGGCAATGATAACACCCGGTTCAATATCTGCTGCCGGTGAAACAAAGACGGCACTGCCTGTAGTGCTTGCATTGGTTACTGTTGCTGTTATATCCACTTCACTGTTGGCTGCAATGGCAGGTACGTCAATATTAACTGTGGCCCGCAGCAGTGCATTGTTTATAACGCCGTTTGCACCTAATTTAAAATCAGCGCCCACGTCTAATCTTGCTGCCGGTACGACTGCACCGATTCCTACATTTCCTGTTCCCCATTGAATTACCATTGCGTCAGTAGCCATGCCGTTGTTTAGATTGTCGAAACCCATATCTCTGAAACTAAGATAGCCATTGGGCAGGGTTACAGACATTTTCCAGTCTCTGGCAGAACCGATGGTATTACCAGACTGTAAGAAAACCGCCCCTGTATCCAGAACGGTGAACCGGGTTCCTGCACCCACATGAAGTTTAGCAGAAGGACTTGTAGTTCCAATGCCGATCCTGCCATCACCTTTAATGGTAAGCCGTGCACTATAACCACCTGTTGCATTCATTGTATTAAAATGCATTCTTGTAGGAACGGTATTGGCTGCAACCGGGCCATCAGCATAAATATCAAGACCGGCAGACAAGATATAGTTTGCACCATCATAGTTCATGGTACTTAATGCTGCCAGGTAATCGCCATTGCTTACCGTTAACGGGGCGGCCAATGTTCCCCGGGCATGTTGAAAGACCAACCCGGGTGCATAACCGGCACTTGTAGCCGCATTTCGGATAAGCAGGTCTGTAGGGGCGCCAAATCCTTCTGATGCGATCTCCATTTTTGCATAGCCATAGGTTGAGTTGGGCGTTGTGGTACCAAGTGCCAGTTCATTATTTGTTGTTAAACGCATCCGTTCCACGTTATTGGTTTTGAACAGCAGTGCATTGTTATCGTTGGTGCCCAGGAAATTCCCAGCGGGGCTGGTACCCGCATTTCCGGTGGTGCTCCATCCATTATTGCTGTTGGCAACCTGCAGCCAGGCCGATCCGGTATAATAATAAAAACCAAGGCTATCGGGTGCATTCTGAAAAACCAGCAGACCTGTTGCCGGAGTGAGGACCGCATTCCGTTCTGTTTTGCTCATCCGGGGAATGAGCATGCCTTTTAAAGTGCTCTTTACATCCAGTAATGCACTGGCATCGGCTGTGCTTCCATCGGTGTTGATGGCCAAAGATTGTGCAGTGGCTTGTTGGGTGAAAATGCCCATAAACAGAAGCATGTGAAACAGGATATTTCGCATGATTAATAATTTATTCTAAAGTTAAAACAATAAACGTTCACCTTTAAAGAATCATCAGATAAAACCGGTAGCAGGTTTATAGTTCCGGGTAAAGAGGAAATTGCTTCATAAATCCTTTCACTTCTTCTTTTATGGATTCAATCAGTTTTTCATCATCGGCATTCATCAGTACCTTATCAATGAGATTCACCACGATCTCCATATCTGCTTCCTTCATACCCCTCGTTGTTACTGCCGGAACACCCACACGGATGCCCGATGTAACAAAAGGAGATTTGTCGTCAAAAGGAACGGCATTCTTGTTTAACGTGATGTGTGCTTTGTCCAACGTTTCCTGTGCTTTTTTACCGGTGAGATTTTTATTGCGCAGATCAATCAGCATTAAATGATTGTCGGTGCCGTTGCTGATGAGGTTATACCCACGGCCAACAAATGCTTTTGCCATTGCCTGTGCATTGGCGATGACCTGTTTTCCATACGCTTTAAAATCTTCCGAAAGTATTTCAGCAAATGAAACGGCTTTTGCTGCAATAACATGTTCCAGGGGGCCGCCCTGCGAACCGGGGAAAACAGCCAGGTCGAGCAGGGAACTCATCGTTCTTAAATTTCCTTTTGGATCTTTTATTCCCCAGGGATTTTCAAAATCATGACGAAGCATGATGATGCCGCCCCTGGGACCACGTAACGTTTTATGCGTGGTGGAAGAAACGATATGGCAATGATCGAATGGGTCATTTAATAAGCCACTTGCAATCAATCCGGCAGGATGAGCTATATCAGCAAAAACCACGGCGCCTACCTCATCGGCAATAGCTCGTATTCTTTTATAATCCCAGTCGCGGCTGTATGCGGAGGCACCGCAAATGATCATCTTTGGTTTTTCTGTCCGTGCCTTGGTTTCCAGTTGTTCATAATCAACGATTCCGTCTTTTGTTACACCATAATGTAAGGCATGGTATGTTTTACCACTGAAGTTGGCCGGGCTGCCGTGGGTAAGATGACCACCCATACTCAGGTCGAGTCCCAGGAATTTTTCTCCCGGTTTCATTACCGCCAGGAATACGGCCGCATTGGCAGAGGCGCCGCTGTGCGGCTGTACGTTGGCCCAGGAGCAATTGAATACCTTTTTCAGCCGGTCGATGGCCAGTTGTTCAATTTCATCCACTACCTCACAACCTCCGTAGTATCGTTTGCCCGGGTAGCCCTCAGCATACTTGTTGGTAGGTACCGTTCCCATAGCCTGCATTACCTGCAGGCTGGTAAAGTTCTCAGAGGCGATCAGTTCAATGCCATTACGCTGGCGTTCAAGTTCTTTGTTTATCAGGTCAAAAACGGCGGTATCTTTCTGCATAAGTATGTATTAGGGCCACAAATATAAGCAGCCCTCGTTATTTTACTGAATTGATTGTACCAATGCCGCCGGTTCATTTAACTGTTTCATTTACATAAAATTTACTACTTTCACAGCCGTTTCAGGTTTTGAGAAAAAATTCAATTGTAAACTAAATGTACTGCCCCTGGCAGGTTAGTTGTCCGCAATGAAGGTAATAATCCCCGTAGCTGGCGCCGGCACAAAGCTTCGTCCGCATACATATACACAACCCAAAGCGTTGATTCCCCTTGCGGGAAAAACGATCCTCAGCATAATTGTTGACCAGTTGCATGAAGCAGGTATAAAGGATTTCATTTTTATCATCGGTTACCTGGGCGAAAAGATCCAGGACTATGTAAAGGATAAGTATCCGCACCTCAATTGTCATTTTGTTCAGCAGAGCGAACGTTTTGGAATAGGTCATGCCATCAATCTTACCCGGGAACTTGTAGGGAATGACGAAATGCTGGTGGTATTGGGCGATACCATTGCCGAATACGATGTAAAGGAAGTGATCAACAGTCCGCATTCTATGTTGGGCATAAAACGGGTAGATGATCCAAGGAATTTTGGAGTGGCGGAAGTGGAGGAGGATGGATCTGTAAGCCGCGTGGTTGAAAAGCCGGCGATCCCGAAAAGCAATATGGCATTGGTGGGCGTATATAAAATAAAGGAAACCGGTTTTCTGTTTGCCTGTTTAGACAAGATCGTGGCGGCGGGTGCAAAAAGCTATGGCGAATTCAATCTCACCGATGCACTGGAATGTATGATACAGAGCGGTGCCAAATTCCAGTCGTTCAAAGTACAGAACTGGTTCGATTGCGGAAGGAAAGAAACCCTGCTGGAATCAAATGCAACACTTCTTAAAAAATTCGGGGGCAATACTACCGAGAATAATCCTTACGAAAATACGATCATCATTCCCCCGGTGAACATAGCTGAAGGATGCGATATTAAGAACTCCGTGATAGGGCCCAATGTTGCCATTGGCGAACATGCCACTCTTAATCACGCTATTATTAAAGACTCCATCATCGGGGCTTACTCCAATCTTTTCGAAATTGTATTAAGTAATTCCCTCATCGGCAGCGATGCCGAGGTAAAAGGGGTGAACCGAAGCCTGAATATTGGCGATAATACTGCCATTGACCTGAGCGGCGGCAGCAAGGCATGATCTCATCTGAATCCTGTATTTCCCTTTTTTTATACAAAAACTGCCGGATTGTAAAATAATTCCTTTTACTTTGCGTTTCAAAGTACTTTCCGCCCCTTGTTTATTATTTTAACGATATTTGAAAAAACTATCTGACGCAGATGCAAAACAGGGTAACCCGTCTTTTTGGAATTGACTATCCGATCATCCAGGCCGGTATGATCTGGGCAAGTGGATGGCGGCTGGCCAGTGCGGTAAGTAATGCCGGCGGGCTTGGATTGATCGGAAGCGGCAGTATGTACCCGGATGTATTGCGGGAGCATATTCATAAATGTAAAACGGCCACCCAAAAACCTTTTGGCGTAAATGTGCCCTTGTTGTATCCCGATATTGATAAACATATCCGGATAATAATCGAAGAAAAGGTACCGATTGTTTTTACTTCGGCGGGTAACCCCAAAACCTGGACAGCTCTTTTAAAGAAAGAAGGAATAAAAGTAGTACACGTGGTAAGCAGCAGCAAATTTGCATTAAAGTCGCAGGAGGCCGGTTGCGATGCCGTAGTAGCTGAAGGCTTTGAGGCCGGCGGCCATAATGGAAGAGAAGAAACCACCAGCATGGTTTTAATTCCGGCGGTTTGTGCGGCAGTAAATATTCCTGTTATTGCTGCGGGAGGTATCGCCACCGGAAGGCAAATGTTGTCGGCCATGGTACTGGGTGCAGAAGGGGTGCAGGTGGGCAGCCGTTTTGTAGCAAGCCCCGAAGCTTCATCGCATGAGAATTTTAAACACCTGGTCATTAATGCTGTTGAAGGCGATACGCAGTTAACCCTGAAACAGTTAACACCGGTACGGATGCTGAAGAATAAATTCTTTGAACAGGTTCAGCAGGCAGAACAACAAGGTGTTTCGGCAGATGAATTGAAGAACCTGCTGGGCAGGGGCCGGGCAAAAAAAGGAATGTTTGAAGGAGATATGGAAGAAGGTGAACTGGAAATAGGACAGGTAAGTGCGATCATAAAGAAAATAAAACCGGCTGCAGAAATAGTGAAAGAGATATGGAGCGAATTTGAAGAAGCCTTGAAACAGCCGCTTAAATAAAGAATATTATCTTTGCGCATTATTTTAAAAATTTGTAATCTCAACCCCCAAAAAATGTCATTAACCCCAGGGAAGATTTATATTGGTTTTCAAAAGTCTGCTGTAATTCTTGCAGTGCTTTTTTTCTGTTTCACAAACCTTGCAAAGGCTCAAAACCCGGTTATTAAAGATCCAAGTACCGAAGTGCCGGCATTGCCTACCGCCATGCCTCCGGCGGCATTATACGATATGTTGAAGGATAAAAACCCGGATGGCACCAAAAAAACAGGAGCCGAACTGAACAAATCCCTTAAGGATAAAATTGAAAAAGACAGCCTGGTTAAAGAGAGTACCCCGCAGTCACAGAATCCCACAGAAGATACTTATGGAATGAATTTATTCCGCTCGGGTGTGGTGGCATCTATCACAGAACTTTCAACCCCGCCACTCGATTATCCGATTGGTGTGTACGACCAGATCATTGTTTCGCTATGGAACGGTGCAGAAGCAACACTGGATTATACCGTTGCACGGGATGGTTCTATTTTCCCGGCCAGCATCGGCAAGATCTATCTGCAGGGCCTGACATTTGAAAATGTACGCTCCCTTCTTACGCAGCGCTTCAAATCTTTTGTGCCGCCTTCTACCAACATTTCTGTATCACTGGGTCAGCCCCGTACCATTAATATAAATGTTGCCGGTGAAATAAGGAACCAGGGTCCTGTAACGGTTTCGGCATTTACCAATGCATTCAATGTTATATCACTTGCCGGCGGACCAACCGACCTGGCCAATCTTCGGGAGATCCAGATCAAGCGTAACGGGCGTATCATAGATATACTGGATGTATATAAGTATTTAACCACGGGCGATTTTGGTAAACACATCTACCTGGAGAATAATGATTTTGTGATTCTTCAAACACAGGAAAAGCGGGTGAAGGCAGAAGGGAGGTTTAAACGGCCGATGTATTACCAGCTTAAAAAGGATGAAGGATTGAAAGCCCTGCTGAAGTATACGGGTGGTTTGCAGAACGATGCCTTTTCAAGCGGTGCCAAGATATACAGAACAGAACTGGAAAAGCAGATCATAAAGGATGTTAATGTAACTGCTATCGTAAACCCCACGGGGAGTGTGTTATTAAAAGACCAGGATTTTCTGCTGAACGACGGCGATATTGTAAAAGTGGTTTCCATTAACCCCGGTTTGATAAATAAAGTAGAGATGAAAGGAGAAGTTTCTTATCCGGGCCAGTACGAAATACGAAAAGGCGATAAGCTATTCGACCTCATCAACCGGGCAGGTGGTATTACACGTAATACCTTTTTACCAAGGGCTTATATCTTCAGGGGTGGCGGCGACAGTACCAATATCAAAGCAAGTAAGGTAGAAGTGAACCTGAGTGGTATCACTACCAATGATACAGCGAGTATCTATAATGTGGAATTATATGCCAACGACCAGGTGCTTCTTTTTAATTCAAACCAGTTTGCCGATAAACAGTATGTGGAAATTTTTGGCGAAGTAAGAAAAGAAGGCCGGGTAAATAAATATGGCGGGATGACCTTACAGGATCTGCTT
>DAOLIP010000114.1:0-10372 GCA_035328475.1 Ferruginibacter sp. | reverse complement strand
TTTTACGGTGATTTCGCCATCCATTAATCTAACCAGTTCTTTGGTCAGCGCCAGGCCAATGCCGGTGCCTTCTGTTTTGCGGGTATGACTGTTATCCAATTGATAGAACCGGTCGAAGATGTGTTGTATCTGGCTTTCCGGTATACCGTAGCCGGTATCTTTTACCTTAATGACCAGGTTTGATCTGTCTGTATCATTCACCGGGCTGTCTTCATTCACTGAAATATAGATATTGCCTTTTTCCGGTGTAAACTTCAGTGCATTGGATAACAGGTTGGCAACGATCTGCCTTACTTTTTCAGGATCGTATTCCCTGTACAGGGAATCCATTCCGGCTAAGAAATGCAATTGTTTTTTCTGGCTTTCGGCGAGGGAATGAAATGACTCTACGATATACCGGAGAAAATTAATGATGTCGCCGTTTACCGTTTGAAGCGTCATTTTACCCGTTTCCAGTTTCGACAGGTCGAGCATTTCATTTACCAGGTTCAGCAGGCTTTGCCCGTTGCGCATGATCATGTCGAGGCCATTATCGAGGTGTTGGGCAGGATTATTTTTAACCTGCTGGGCCATGCCGAGGATAACGGTAAGCGGGGTTCTGAACTCGTGGGTAATATTGGTGTATAGTTGTGTTTTTACCGAGTCTAATTCTTTTATTCTTTTTGCTTCCCGTTGTTCAAAAGTAAGTTGCGATTGAAGTTTGGCCCGGTTAACACTGAATTTAAAATAAGCTCTTATACCTAAACCGAGCAGGATCGCATAAAGCAGGTAAGCCCACCAGCTGCGCCACCAGGGGGGTAATATGGTGATCCTGAGTTCTGCGGTCTTATCGCTCCAGATGCCCTGGCTGTTGCTGCCCTGTACTTTAAACGTATATTTTCCTGCCGGTAAATGTAAATAGGTTGCTGTGCGGCGGGTACCCGATTCTACCCAGTCTTCATCCACCCCTATCAACTGGTAACGGTATTTATTTTGTGCAGATGCGGTAAGATCAAGTGATGAGAATTCAAGCGTTAGGATATCCTGCAGGTGTGTAAGCGTAATCTCTTTTGATTGCTCAATGGTATTTTGCAACACATGGGTATTATCTCCCGGTGCAATGGGCTGGTTATTGATGAGGATATCGGTAATAAACACATTGGGCATGAACCCCGGTACCAGTATTTCCTTTGGATCAAATATGTTCAGCCCGTTAACTCCTCCAAACGCAAGATCGCCATTTGGTAATTTAGCATAGGCTCCGGTATTAAATTCATCATCCTGTAAACCATTTGCTTTGGTAAAATTGTGAAAGATCCATTTACTTTTGTTGTAATTTTTGGCTGCGGTAAGACAAAAAATTCCTTTGTTGGTGCTGCCCCAGATATTACCATCCTCATCGGGTAATATGCCGTACACTACATCATCAGGTAAACCATCCTTTATGGTCAGGTGAAAAAAATCACCGGTTGTTTTGTCAAGTCTGTTTAAGCCACCCCCTTTTGTTGCGATCCATAAATACTTAGCAGGAGTGGCGGGGTCATCTAAAAAACAAGACACATGATTGTAATTGAGTGAATTCCGGTTGCTGCTGTTATTATAAAACCATTTTATTTGCGGGGATGATCTTTGGCTGTTGCTGAAAATAACTTGTACAAAACCTTCGGGAGTGCCGATCCAGCATACTCCCTGTTTATCTTCATATAATGCAGTACAGATCGATTTGGGCGGTATTGGTTTGGCAGCCATATTGTTAATGGTAAAGCTGTCTATTTTTCCCGTAGCCGCATGTATAAGGGTGAATTTACCTCCAAGTCCGGCTAGCCATATATTGCCTTTACTGTCTTCAAGCATGGGTTGTTTTGCACCGATACTTTTATCGTCGTTTACCTGGGGATATGATATTAGTTTGCCGGAAGCAGGATCGTATTTTAAATAACCTTTGTTATCACTCTTTATCCAGTAATCACCCGATCTGGAAATGATGAAATTATCAACCTGTGTAAGACCAGCAATGCTGCCGAATGCATTTTTCTTGATAGAATCATTGATCAACCTGCTCCATCCATAGGCAAAATCTCCTAAAAAAATATCATCTGTTTTAGCAGGAATGATCCATTTTACACTGGTACCCGTTATTGGAGTCCATGTTTTGAACCTGTTGCCTGTTGAATTGTATTTGCGAAGCCCATATCCCACCGAGCCAGACCAGAGTACCCCGGACCGGTCGATAATGAACGGATAACATAATCTTATATTGGTCACAGGTAATGGATCATCCCATTTTACTGCCTTACCGGGTTCCCAGTGATATGCATCATAGAAATATTCCTCCCGGTGATGATTTTCCCAAAGTTGCTCCCTGGGTTTAAAGATGATATTGCCCGCTGCCGTTTTGTTGATATCAAACAACGGGTAGACGTCTTTACCATCAGCAAGCAGCAGGCTGCCGTTTATTAATTTACTCCCATCCCTGTTTAGATAGCCATTATTGAGCAGGCTGCCGTTCTCCAGTTTAATAAAACCATTCTTCGCTGGATCAAACCTGTACACAGATCCATCCATGCCGCCGATCCAGGTAATGCCATTCTTATCTTTTCCCATGCCATAAACCTGCGTATTGCCGGGCAGACTTAGCCTGGTAATGACCGGAGCTGTGTTCTTTTCAAAAAAGGTATTGCTGAGTTCAATGATATTTAAACCGGCAACATCAGTGCCGGCCAGTAGCCTGCCGTCAGGCAATTCCATAATGGATCTGATGCCGTTACCGGAAAGGCTGGCCGGATCTGCATTACTATGAGTGATACGATGAAATTTTCCGCTTTGCTTATTATATATATTCAATCCTGCATTTTCTGTGCCCACCCATATCCGCCCTTTTGAGTCTTCAAAAAGTTTTACAATGGTGTTGCTGCTGAGTGAATTTGCATTGTAGGGATCGTTGGCGAAGATTTTAAAACTATACCCATCATAGCGGTTGAGCCCGTTCTTGGTAGCCACCCAAATGAATCCTTCCTTATCCTGTAGCAGGTCGAATACCATCCCCTGCGATAAACCCTGTGCGGTGGAAATGGATTCGTAAGCAGGCGGAGTTTGCGCTGTAGTAATAAATACCCACCAGGTGAAGGAAACCGTAAGCAATGCTTTTATGCTGATGAAGGGTTGATGCATTTGTTTATAAAGATAAACGGAACGTCTATTTTTTACACATGGTTTAAAAAGAAACCACCCCCAACCCGTAAAAATGACGAATTAATCCTGCCGTTGCACAATTTGTCCGGTTAATAAGGCGGAATGTACAGTATGATGGTTGATTTGTACTCACAAAAAAATGCGTTATGGCAGAATTTTACAGTATTGTCTGTGATCGTTACCCCATCGTAACCTAACAAACAATAAAACCATTCTTTTTAATCAATAAACCATTCTACCATGAACAAGAATCTGCGCTTTACAACAAAGATGTTCTTTCTTCTTTGTATGCTTATTCCTTTTGCAGGTATAGGTCAAATCAAAAATCTGATTTCAGCCCACCGGGTATTTCCAAAAATGGATAAAGTACTTGAGTTTGAAAAAGCCCTGGCTGCCCATGCACAAAAATACCATACCGGAACTGCCCATTGGCGGGTGTTTACCATACAGTCGGGCCCGGATATGGGAGGGTACCATATTACCGAAGGGCCAACCAGCTGGGAAGCAGAAGATGTAAGGGGTAATTTAGGAACAGAGCATAACCTGGACTGGAATAAAAATGTAGCCATCTATTTAACAGACAGGCAATCGGGCGGTTATTCTGTTTACCAGGACTCATTAAGCACCGTGGCACTGGGTGATTTTTCTGATAAGATCAATATTACCCATGTTTATCCCAAGATCGGCCAAAGCGATAACGTGGTGAATATTATAAAGAAATTGAAAAAAAACTGGGCAGCCGTGGGTTTAACGGTTGCCGTTTATGCTGCCAGCTCATCAGGCAAAGCACAGTTTACTGTAGTAACAAGATACAAGCAGGGTTTAAAAGAAAGAGCACCCGGTTTTCGCAAACCATTTAAAGAAACATATGAATCTGTAAATGGAGAAGGCGCTTACGCACAATACCTTAAAGATATCGCTGAATATATTGATGAAAGCTGGAGTGAATTACTTTTTATGCGTGCCGACTTAAGTTCTAAATAAGCTTATTAAACAACCGTAAGAAAGTCCTCAAGGGTAACTAAGCCCTTGAGGACTTTCTTAAACCGGAAATTTCTCAATTAAACAACCGGCGGGTTTGTTCAGGCAAAATAATTTCTAAACCCTTACACACATGAAGGCAACCATCAGCATTCCGCTAAAGCAAAGCAGTACCATTCCTGCTCTTTCTGAAAATACTTTCCTGCGCTACTTTAATTTTATTGCCTTGTATTTTGCACAGGGCGTGCCGGAAGGAATGTTGTTTTATGGCATCCCGGCCTGGATGGCCATGAATGGCAAATCACCCGGAGAAATAGCCGGCTTTGCAGTAGCCTGTGGTTTGCCCTGGAGTTTTAAATTCATAGTAGCGCCACTCATGGACCGCTATACCTGGTTGCCCATGGGGCGCAAAAGACCCTGGGTGCTTTTGGGTCAATTGGGATTAATAGCAAGTTGTATTGCCATGGCTTATGTTCCCGATCCATTAAATAATTTAAACCTCTTAATGGCAGCAGGTTTTGCGGTATCGTTCTTTGGCGCTTTCCAGGATGTGGCCACCGATGGAATGGCAGTTGATATCATTCCAATAAGCCAGCAGGCCCGTGCCAATGGCTTAATGTGGGGCTCAAAGATCATTGCCATTTCCACTACGCTTGCATTAGGAACCTGGCTGTTGAATAAATACGATTTTACTACTTCCATACTCATGTTGGCGGTGATGATAAGCATCATTATGCTGGCACCCATATTTTTAAGAGAGCGGCAAGGCGAAAAAATTGCACCCTGGACTTCCGGCACGGCATCGCCTGAAACGAAAAAGTTACAATTGACCAGCTGGGCTTCTATCTTCAGGTCCTTATACAGCGTGTTCAGTTTACGGAACTCCATCCTGCTCGCTTTGATCCTGTTCATAGCCCAGGGGGCTTATAATTACATTGAAACATTGCTTCCCATTTTTACGGTAAAAGCATTGAGCTGGACGAATGGCAGTTACTCACAATTTTTTGCAACGGCAAAAATAATAGGCGGCATTGGCGGAATGCTTATTGGAGGCATCCTTATTGATAAGTTCGGAAAAAAGCGCATGATGAATATCTATTTTTTCAGCATGGTGTTTTTTACAGGTGTCTTGGCTTTTTCAAAAACGTATTGGAGTGATACCAGTTTTATTTATGCTTTTATGATCCTGTATAATATTATGTACACATTTGCCTGCATTGGCATTTTTGCCATTGCCATGCAGTGTTGCTGGAAAAAAGTTTCGGCAAGCCAGTTTACGTTGTATATGACCCTGGGAAATCTTGGGCGTATTGGCTTAGCTGCCTTAATTGGCCCAATAACTGCAAATTTCAGCTGGCAGGTTTCGCTGCTCGCCTTTGCAGTTATGATCGCACTGGCCTGGTTGCTGATGCAGTTCTTAAACATCAATAAGCAGGTTGAACGGGTGGTTGACCTGGAAAGGAAGGACTTAGAAAAGTAAATGAATCCAGTTTTTGCAGTCCATTGATAATAATTAAAAAACCCAACCTCTACAATGAAGTATTTAATCTTTCTTTTTGTTGCCGGCCTGTTTTTATCTTTCCAACATTCAAACGCACAGTCGCTGGCCATCAATACCGACGGCAGTACTGCCAATGCCAGTGCGCTGCTGGATGTAAAAAGTACTGACAAAGGCATCCTCATTCCACGAATGACAAGAACAGAAAGAAATGCCATCGTCTCTCCCGCCACCGGTTTGCTGATCTTTCAAACGGCACCCGACAGTATTGGCTTTTATTACTATAATGGTACAAACTGGACCTGGATGTTCAGCAATTCCAACACCGATACACTGGCCTGGCGTACCGGGGGTAATACAGGAACAAATGCCAATCATTTTTTTGGAACTGTTGATGACAGGGATCTTACTTTTAAAAGGAACAATGTACGGTCAGGTTATATCAGCACCACCAATACAGCATGGGGAGCAGATGCATTGAATCCTGCTTCAACCGGCCCCAACAACACGGCAATTGGTCTGCAGGCCCTGTTAACCAATACAACCGGCCAAAGAAATACGGCTATAGGCGTAAGGGCCCTAACATTTAATACCACCGGGTTTGATAATACGGCAATAGGTATGGAAACCCTCAGGTGGAATACTGGAAGCGGTAATACCGCGGTAGGTTTCCGGTCGCTGGACTCTAATACAGCGGGATTCAACAACGTGGCCATCGGCATAAGAGCACTCATTTCCAATACTACAGGAACCAGTAATAGTGCAATTGGCGCCAATGCACTTTTGTTAAACACAACAGGGAGCAGAAACAGTGCACTAGGGCAGCAGGCGCTCAATTCCAATACCACGGGCACCAATAATTCGGCATCCGGTTATCAGTCGCTTTTTTTAAATACCACTGGCAGCAGTAATACGGCATCCGGTTATCAGGCGCTTTATTCAAATACCATCGGCTATAATAATACGGCAACCGGCACACAGGCCCTATCTGCTAATACCGCGGGAATTTTTAATACTGCGACAGGTGTTTTGGCGCTTAACAGCAATACAACCGGCAACAGTAATACAGCGATCGGGCAACAAGCACTTAATTCTAATGTGTCAGGTTTCAACAATACGTCTTTAGGTTTTCAGGCCGGGTTTCTGGCAACAGGAAGTAGTAATGTATTCCTGGGTCTTCAGGCCGGCTACAATGAAACCGGCAGCAACAAATTATATATTGCCAACAGCATCACAAATCCGCCCATTATCTACGGCGATTTTAGCAACAAAACTCTTGGCTTTGGTACCATTACTCCCAATTCTACCTATGGTTTCGCAAAAGTTGAAATTGCATCTGAAGGAGTTAATGCACCCACTGACTTGTTAATCCGGAATGCTGCCAGTAGTGCTGGCTATGCCCCAGGTCTTGTGTTCCAGCATGCCAGGGGCACATTGGCAACCCCAACAACCGTTAACAACGGAGATTATTTATCAGCCATCAGTTCCATGAACTATGATGGCGCAAACTATGTCTTATCTGCAGGGCTGGATATTTATGCAGATGCTGCTGTAGCTGCAGGCATTGTGCCTACCCGGCTTATGTTCAATACCATGAACACGGCCGGCAGTTATGCAACCAGGTTAACCATAAAAAATGATGGCAAAGTGGGTATTGGCATAACAAATCCCAATACACAGTTTGCCAACAACAGCGGCAATACTACAGCCGCTGATGGCTATGGCCTGAATGATCAGAGTTTTAACTGGAGCATGAATAACGGCGGATATGTGGCCAGTTTTTTCAATGCCGGAACCGGGGGAGCCAATAGCGGACTGATGGTTAAAGTTGGCGGAACATCATCAACTATTTTAGATCTGAGTACAGGCCCAACTCAAAATGCGGCCGGTACAAGCGTAATGATGGTTCGTAGTGACGGCGCTGTGGGGATTGGAACAAATACACCAACTTCTCAACTTCATTTATCCACCAATTCGGCGGAGAAGCCGGTTTCAGCAACCTGGACGATTTCGAGTGATGAACGATTGAAAACAATTGATGGAACTTATTCCAAGGGATTGTCAGACATTCTCAAACTTAATACCATCATCTATCACTACAAAACAGGGAATGCACGCAAATTACCAGCCGATGAAACCGGTTATGGCTTTTCTGCCCAGGAGGTTCAGAAAATCTTTCCCGAGGCAGTGAAGGCAGGCAAAGATGGATTTTTAAGTCTAGACATGCATCCCATCCTGGTGTCTTATATCAATGCTTTCAAGGAACAACAATCTCAAATAAAAGATCTTGAAAAAGAAAACGAACAATTAAAAAATGACATCCGGGAAATAAAAACCAAACTGGGGATCCGCTGATGAAGATCATCGGCTTTCCCCTGGACAACTTTTTAAACAGGTTTCCGCAACGTAAAGAGACATTGAATTAAAACCCATTCAGTACCCGGCATAAAACCCTGCATAAATAATGTTCAATTACTTAAAAACTCAAAAAATGAAAAAACTAAAACAAGCTGCTATTGTTTTTCTTTTAGCAGTAACCCCGGCCATTCTCTCGGCCCAGGCAACCGGCAAACAAAATAATGTTTCCCTTATGCAGGGTATATACAACGATTTCGGTAAGGGAAATATACCCGGCGTACTGGCTGCCATGTCGGCGAATGTAGAATGGTATGAAGCAGAGAATTTCCCTTACTGGACCGGCAAGCCCTTTTTAGGACCAGATGCTGTTCTGAACGGCGTGTTTGCTAAGATCGGCAGCGAGTGGGAATACTGGAACCTCACCGGTTTGCAGTTACATAATATGGATAATGGTATGGTGCTGGCCACAGGCAGGTACCAGGCAAAATATAAAAAGAACGGAGCTGTAATAAATGCACAGTTTGCGCATGTATGGACATTGAAAGATGGCAAAGTGATCAAATTCCAGCAATACACAGATACCAGGCAGGTGGCAAATGCTGTACAGTTATAATTTTTAATCCAATTAACAGGTCTGGCGCAGATATGCGGCAAAGGAAAGCAGCGTGGCGTATCTGTGCCTGGCTTACTCTAAATCATAAAGGCTTTAATGCCTTTTTTTCAAAGATCCTTATTGGCACAGATACGCTTACCCACAAAATCTAAGCTGCATATCTGCGCCAGTAAGAGGAATTGGATCTATTAAATTGAATAGAAAAAGCCTTTATAAATGCTTACATATATAACCCGGATAAAAAGAAGTTCCGTTAAAATACCTGGGCCCTTGTAGTTTCATTTACTGTAGTAGCCGGGGTTAACAGGTTCAGCACGCTTGAACGGATCATACCGATACCCCGTGCAAACCATCTTTCTTCTTCGGCCACTGCAATATCGCCCATGCCAATAACGGTTGCTGTATAGACATACTTCACCCGGATGACATTATTATATACAATGGATGCAACGGTTTGTGTTTCGCCTTTGCCCAGTATCTGTGCATCTACCCTGATATTTGAAAGCGGGAATCCCATGGCTACATTGGGGCCAAAATTAACCGTCCAGGTGGCATTTACTGCTGCTGTTGAATCCAAAACCAGGTATTCTTTATTGATTGGATTATCCAGCACGCCTAAATTGCCATCAATGTACTGGTAATACAGCCCGCCGTTCTTTCTGTTGAAAAAAGAATCGGTGGGCACTCCCATATTTTTTATTTCAAAGATCCGGTAGCTGTTGGCGCCAAATGTTTTTGAGTTAGCGCTTACCTGCAGGTACGTGGTATCCGCTGCCGTACCGCCAACCAGTCTCGAACTCCAGTTGCTGAAAGAGGTTTGCGGTACATAATCCAGGTTTGGCGGGTTTGTTGCTGCAGTAACAGTAAGTGAAAAGGTACAGCTGGATGCAGCATTGGTTACGGTATAGTTATAGGCCGGCGGACTTGCAGCCAACGGCGTACCACTGGCAGTTAAGGTAACCTGGGAATTGCCTGCTGCAGCAAATGTACCCGATCCGGAAAATGAAACGCCATTAACGGAGGCCGTATTAATTGTGTAAAGACCCGGAGTGGTAACATTCACAACCAGGGTTACCGTATGCTGGGGTCCAACTGCCGTACCCGCTGTATATATACCCGTACCAAAAGTTGTACCGGCGCAGTTACTAAAAGAAAAAACGGCATTAGGAGAGGTGCCCGTCACCACATTAATATCTATTTTGCAAATGCTGGTATCAAACTTCAGGGTAAATGTTTTTATCCCGGTACTTGTTGGTATGCCGTTACCCGCCAGTTGTATAACCTGTATGCCTGTTGCGGTAAATGTACCTGCTGCTGTAAAATAAAAACCGGCAACCGTATCGCTTTTAACCTGATAAGTACCAATAGCCGTAATGTCTGCAGAAACCTGTATATAGTTGGATGCCTTTAAAGCCGAATCTTTGGTATAAGTGCCATTTACCGACTGCGGTAAACAATTGCCTGATGCAGATTTTAAAGTGCCAATGGCCTGCCCGTTGTTGGTAACTGCGTCAAAGCGTAATTCTTTTTGGCAGGCAATGAATGTAAGGGCCAGAATGGACATGGTAAAAAGCTGTACAGAATTTTTCATATGGCATTTATATACGGGTAAATTTACAACTTTTATCCTGTCAAAACCCTGCTGCTTTGCAGTTGTAATTTTTGATCCAATTGCCGGGTGTTTTAAGATAAAGCAAGGAAAGGGCTTTTTGCCCTGCAATTTGTCTAACAAAGGCTGTTGATTCCGTTCT
>DAOLIP010000113.1:0-10974 GCA_035328475.1 Ferruginibacter sp. | reverse complement strand
CAGTGTCAGGGGTGGTAATTATGATGAGAACCTCATTTATATAAACGATTTTGAGATCTTTCGCCCTTACCTGGTACGCAGCGGGCAACAGGAAGGCCTCAGCTTCATCAATCCCGAACTCGCAAAGAATGTAAATTTTTATACGGGTGGTTTTCAATCAAAGTACGGCGACAAGATGAGCAGTGTGCTCGATATTCAATACAAAAAGCCAACCAGTTTCGGTGGCTCCGTTTATATAAGTTTACTGGAACAGGGACTGCACCTGGAAGGCGCTGCTAAAAAAGGAAGGGTCAGCTACCTGGTTGGTATCCGCAACCGCAGCAACAAAAATTTATTGAAGAGCCAGGAAACACTGGGCGCCTATATTCCTTCTTCCACCGACCTGCAGGCGTCCTTTTCTTATAAACTGAGTGAGAAGCTTCAGCTTGAATTCTTAGGTACGTACTCGGTTACAAAATTCACGTTGTTTCCTGAGTCGGCTCAAAAAACAACTTCTGTCTTCTCTCCTCTTTTTACCGCCAACCTGGGATTGGATATTGATTTTGAAGGGCAGGAAAGAGACAGCTACAGAACAAATCTTGTTGGCCTGAGCATTTTGCATACGCCCAATAAAAAACTGAAACTGAAATGGATGATCAGCCGTTTCCAGAATACGGAGAACGAGAATTTTGATATTGCCGGTTCTTATTTATTCGGCGACCGTGATTTTGATAATACCAGCAGCACATACGGACAGATCGTAAACCCGCTTGGCGCCGGTTATTACCAGAACTATGGAAGGAATGAACTGGACATAAGTGTATACAATGCTACGTTAAAAGGAAGCTATGCCGCCGGAAAACATTTTATACAGTTTGGAAACAGTATTGAGCAGACGAATATCACCGATAAATTAAAAGAATGGGAATACCAGGACAGCGCCGGTTATTCACTGCCCTACAACCCGCCCAACCTGAACCTGTTCAAATCATTTAATTCAACCGCCGATCTTTCTATCCAGAAATTCAGCGGGTATGTACAGGATAATATAAGACTGGGCAATGCAAAAAATGAGATCACGTTGCAGGCAGGGGTCCGGTACAATTACAATTCGCTGAATAAAGAATTTTTGATCAGTCCACGCATGCAGTTCAGTGTTAAACCCAACTGGAAACGGGACCTGGTGTTTAAACTGGCAGCCGGCGCTTATCATCAGCCACCCTTTTACCGGGAATTAAGAAGATACGACGGCACCCTGAACACAGATGTAAAAGCGCAGAAGAGTTACCAGTTTGTTGCCGGCGCTGATTTTAATTTTAAAGCATTCAGCAACCGCCCCTTTCGCCTGGCCACCGAAGCTTATTACAAAAGCATGACGAGTGTGGATGTATACGATATCGACAATGTGAAGATCCGCTATGCCGGTAACAACAATGCCAAAGCCTATGCCGTAGGTTTTGAAGCAAGGCTTTTTGGCGAACTGGTGAAAGATGCAGAAAGCTGGTTCAGCATCGGCATCATGCAAACGAAGGAAGACCTTGACGGCGATCATTATTACCAATACAAAAATGCAGCCGGCGAGATCATCAACTCACACAGTACCGACCAGGTACCGGTTGACAGCATACGCCAGGAGATGGGTTTTGTACGCCGCCCTACCGACCGGTTGATCACTGTAGGTTTGTATTTAGAAGACTACCTGCCTACCAATAAGAATTTCAAATTCCATTTGAACATGCTTTACGGCAGCAACATGAGCTATAATATTCCCAACAGTGTGAAGTACCGCAATGCCCTCATCATTGAACCTTATATAAGAGTGGATGCCGGTTTCAGCGCTCAACTGCTCAGTGAAAAAAGCAAGCGCCGCAGTCACAGCCCCTTCCGCAGTTTTCAGAATATCTGGTTCAGCTTTGAAGTATTTAACCTGATCGACCGGCGCAATACCATTTCTTTTCAACTGGTAAAAGATTTTGCCAATAATGTGTACAGTATTCCCAACCGGTTAACGCCGAGGCTGGTGAATTTTAAGATCGTAGGGAGGTTTTAGGATTGGGGGTATGAAATTCAATATGGCCGAAAACTGAAAAGCTTTTTTTTTGCACCCTTAGCATGTATTCCCTTTGTGTTCTTTGCGGTTTTTTATCCCGGGCGTAAGCGAAGGGAACCACAAAGAACACAGCATTTTTCGTAAAGAATGTAAAGGCCCTCCTCAACGGTTGTAATAACCTGCCAAAACACTACTTCCCCCCAACATAAAACAGTTTCCATTTCAATCAAAATGTCGTTCCTTTAATGAACAACTTAAATCATCTGCCATGCCGGTAAAATACTTTCCTTTCAGAAGTACGTTTATATTCTTAGTTGCTGCAGTCATTTGCCAGCCATCGACAAAAGTTTTTGCACAATCCGCATCTGAAGGGAAAATTGTACCGGTAATTGAACTCAGCGGCAATGGCTATAACAAAGGCCTGCAACACGGTACCCAATTGAAAAAAGAAATTGCCGCTGTTTTTGCAAAGTGGAAGGCGAATATCCGCATGAACACAAAGGGAGATCCCGACTCGGTGTTGAAGACATTCCGGGCTGCTATCAACTTTGAACCCATCACCCGGAAACATACACCTGCCATACTGGATGAACTGAAAGGCCTTGCAGCCGGCTCTGGTCAATCTTATGAAGACGTGTATGCGTTTCAATTGGTAGATGAGTTCTGGATCTATTTAGATAAACAGGCGAACAATACCAATCACCATTGCAGCGGTATGGGTGTCCCCGCCACCGCCAGTCACCCCGCATACATTGCCCAGAACCTTGACCTGGAGAATTACATGCAAGGCTACCAGGTATTGCTGCACCTGGCCCCTACTGACGCTGAACCAGAACAATACATACTGAGTTGTGCCGGCCTGGTGGCCCTGGGCGGAATGAACGGAAAAGGCATCGGGCTTTGTATGAATACGCTGATGGAATTGCAGGCTTCGGAAGACGGACTGCCCGTTGCCTTCATGATACGGGGAGTGCTGGCAAAGCAGGATGGGAAAGATGCCATGCGGTTCTTAAAAACCGTAAAGCATGCCTCGGGGCAGAATTATATTTTAGGCATTAACGACAGCGTATACAATTTTGAAGCTTCCAGCAACCAGGTGGTTCGTTTTTTACCAAGAGCCGGGGAAAGTGCTGTTGTATACCATACCAATCATGCACTGGTTAACCATGATGTAAAAGAATGGTACAAAAAATACCACGAAAGAGTATTGGCCGGCGAAACAAAGAGCAGGAACAGCGAAGCCCGTTTCGCTTCACTGGAACAACGGCTGAATAAACAGGCAGATGATATCTCCCCCGATGTGATCAAAACCACCCTTCGTTCTAAAGACAATGAACGGAACCCCGTGTGCAGAACGTATAGAGAAGGCGGTGGAGGTTTTACATTCAGTTCCCTGTTATATACATTAGGAGGTAAAAGATCGATCCAGTTAACCTATGGCTCTCCCGACCAATCGGAATACCGGGAGTACTTTTTTAAGCAGGATAAATAAACAGCCAGCAGAATCATATACCATTACAAAAGAAAAGGCCTTGCGTTCATTTATGTAAACGTTCTGCCGTTTGCATCCATACCGGAAATCTCACCAACATGCTCAACAACACAATCTTCCTGCGCCTGGCCGTGGCCACTATCCTGCTCATGCACAGCATTCCCGGAATGTTCAATAACGGGATAAATGATTTTGGTAAATTTTATCTTAATGAAATTGGCTTTGCGCCCATGGGCATACCGCTCGCCTGGGCAATCAAGTTATCGCATGTGGTTTGTGCCTTTTGCCTGCTGTTCAATAAATATACAAAGCCGGCAGCCCTGGTAACCCTCCCCATTCTTATTGCCGGCATCATCATGGTTCATTTTAAAGAAGGCTGGTTTGTGGTGGGCGGTGGCCGCAATGGCGTTGAATTTAATTTCCTGCTGATTTTTGTTTTACTGACCATTCTATTCCCGAACGGTTTTAAAAAAGGCAAAGTAAAATCCACTTAAAAAAGAGCGCTCATTTCCCAAAACAATTTTTGTAACTTAGTCAACCTGTTATTCATCTTCTTTTAAACAGACAAAACTTACAATTATGATGAAGTTCGTACGATCTGCCTTTACCGGTTTATTTTCAGCCATCCTTTTATTCGCCTGCAACAACAGCGAAGAGAAAAAAGCAGAAGAACCAAAAGCACCTAAATTGAAAGAAGAGAATATTACGTATAAGATCGACAGTCTTACCATGGACGGGTATATAGTGTATGATGAGAATACAGAGGGCAAACGGCCGGCTATATTAGTGGTGCATGAATGGTGGGGATTGAATGACTATGCAAAATCAAGGGCAAGGCAACTGGCCGAACTGGGGTATATCGCCATGGCCATCGATATGTACGGCAATGGCCGCCGGGCCGATAACCCTACCGATGCCGGGAATTTAGCCATGCCTTTTTATAAAGACCCGGCAATGGCAAAAAAACATTTTGATGCAGCGCTTAATAAGTTCAGATCGTATGTACAAGTAGACACCACCAATATGGCCGGCATCGGTTATTGCTTTGGCGGCGGTGTGTTGCTTAACCTTACCCGGATGGGCGAACCATTGAAAGGCATCGCCAGTTTTCATGGAACCATGCCGTTTATACCGGCCAGCAATAACCTGCTGAAAACAAAAACGCTGGTATGTAACGGAGAAAATGATACTGCTTTTGTTCCCCTGGCTTCCATTGCCCTGTTCAAAAAACAAATGGACTCAGTTGGCGCATCGTACAGTTTTAAGAATTATGCCAACGCCACCCATGCATTCAGCAACCCTGCTGCTACAGCGCTCGGACAAAAGTTCAGCCTGCCCATTGCCTATAATGCAGCGGCAGACAGCGCTTCATGGAATGATATGAAACTGTTTTTTAAGGACCTGTTCAAATAAAGCGGCATCACTGAGCGGTCATTGTTTGCAGGCAACCCCGTTTTCAAAATTGAGCAGTTCTTCTTCTTCTTTCTTTGATATGGGTACCCGGCTGCTGCTTTCGGCCACCACCTGGCTCATTACCTGTTTCTTTATCTTCTTATCGGGCAGGATAAACCTTGTGCTAATATCTCCCTTACCGTCCTGGTTCATATGGAACATTTTTGCCGGCTGGCTGCAGGCAAGATCAAATGCAGCAAACCGGATGGTCTTTACATGCTTATTGTCAGCTGTTTTAAAATGGATCATTTTATTACTGATGTCGTATACAATGCTCCATTTGGTATAGTGTCCCTGTGATACTTTATCCAAAATGGAAAAAGCAAAGTCGGTTACCGGCAGATTATTATCAGCAGTTTTAAATTGCTGTACCATGTTACAGGTTTTTACAAACCGGTCGAGCGAATTATTGTCAAGCGAAACATCCTTTCCCAGCAAAGGCTTTGCAGTTTTAACAGAAGACGCATAGGTATCATTGGTAAGCACCGGGAAGGGCAGGCTCTCACCCTTATGAACCACCATCTTGCCATGCAAAAACTCGATGGTGGCCACATTCCCTGATGCATCGGCAACCAGGTAATGGATGGGTGTACCTTCTTCACTGATGCGTACCTGAATATCCGAAGCGATGACCTCTGCCGTTGTTGCCGCATTGTCTAACTGGTATTGTATCCACTGTAAAACGCCAACGGCAGGCCTTGCATCGGCAGCAGGATAATCGGTTCCGTCCAGCCACATCAGTTCAACTACCAAACCCTTTTCATTCATGCCCCCGGTAGGAAATTCTTTACCGTATTGATTGAATGTGATGCTGCCGTATTTTGATATCCAGCTGGCGGTACTGCCATTGCCGGTACTCATTGAAGTTTTAAACAATCCACGCTGGTTGGTGTGTACAATACCGGCGCCGGTCACCCAGTCGTAATTCCTGCCAAAAACGATCTGCCCGTTCTTATTGATACAGAAAGTGGTGCAGGCATGAACAGGGGGTAAACAAAAGAGCCAAAGGAGGAATACGAATATCTTTTTCATGGTAAAACTTTACTCAAGCTACCTGATATTTTTAACCGGCAGGCAGGTAAAATGATGAGCGGATATAACAATGCTTGCGAATTCAAATAAAAAAGCGTTTCTTAGATATACCGTTACCACTACTTCAGATGAATATTGTGATCACTTCCCGGCCCGAACCGTATTACCTGCTGGTTGAATCCAAAGGGGAAATGTATACCAAAGGCGACCTGATAAAACAAAGCCAGCTGATACACCAGGAGATCGTAAAGCACAAGGCAAAGAAGATACTGGTGAATGAACCCGATACAAAATTTCCCCTGGACCTTTTTCCTTACTACGAGCTGGTACAATTTTATTTAGACCATTTCCCCGGAGATATCCGCCTGAACAAGATCGCCATAGTTATTTCAGAAGAGTATGAAAAAATGGCCCGTTTCTGGGAAACGGTTTGCATCAACAGGGGCCTGCAGTATTTTGCATTCACTTCTTTTCAAAAAGCACACGACTGGCTGGTCAATGAAACTACTCCATCAAAATGAACTCGGAACTGGAAACATTAAGTGGTTCGCCATCTGATGAGGAGGTTGTTCCTCTTATCAACGCTCTTTCGGAAGACCTGGGCAATCGTTTTGAAAGCGATGGCCGACACTCATTCCAGGATTGGGAAAACGGCAACCCGAAATTTATTTTTATTAAAGTAACCAGCGGGTACGAAGTGGTGGGATGTGGCGCTGTTCGTCCCATTACGGCTAACACCGGCGAAGTAAAACGCATGTTTGCAAAATATAAAAGAATGGGGATCGGGTCAGCCGTCTTATCTGCCCTGGAAGAAAAAGCAAAACAGGCAGGCTATACCACACTTTGGCTGGAAACCAGGGTAATGAATGCAGAAGCCTGCAATTTTTACCTTAAACAAGGTTATACAAGAATTGAAAACTACGGACGGTATATAAATAAACCTGAGGCGGCCTGTTTTGGGAAACAATTAGTGACCGGTTAATTTCACAGCGACTTTTTCAATACAACCATCTGCCCCATATGATAGGCATCGTGCTGCAGGCACCCCATGATGAGTTCGTAATAGGTCTGTCCTTTTTTTGGAGACTCTTTATACAAGTTCTCTTCATTAAAGTGATGTATGGCATTACGCAGTAAATGATAGGCCGCTTCAAAATCATGTAAGGTTTGTTTCCAGTTTGCTTCATTCAGCTCGGCGGGTAAAGAAAAATCCTTAAAGGGCGGTGGATTATCGCTGCCGGTAAGCCGGTTAACCACGGTGGTTCTCCAGTAAACAAGATGAGAAACAAGCATCCAGGTACTGTTCCCATCCTTGCTGATCGTTTTGGCTGCTTTCTCCGCATCCACACCATGCAGCACTTCTTTAAAATTGAGCCCGATCCAGCAATCGCCATGCTGCAGGTCGGCAAATAGTTTTAGTATGCGGTTTATCTCATTAGCCATATTTTTGTATTTAAACCGCAAAGACGCTAAGGCGCAAAAAAAAACTGCAGCTTTTGCGAGGCGGGTAAAACAATAGGCTAAAATTAATTAAAAAAGGTATACCCCTCAGCGTCTTTGCGTCTCAGCGGTAAAAGAAATTATTATGAACATAGAATTCAATAAGAATGAAGATGCGATGAAACTGTCCTGGAGCCTTACCAAACAACGCCTGGAAAAGATATATGAAGGCGGTGGAAAGAAATCGGCGGCCAGGCAAAAAGAACGCAACAAACTCACGGCCCGTGAACGGATCGCTTACCTGTGTGATGACAACAGCCCTTTTGTAGAGATCGGTGCGTTTGCCGGTTACGATATGTATCCCGATGAAGGCGGTTGCCCGGCAGGTGGCACGATAAGCGGCATTGGCTATATAAGCGGCAGACAATGTATTATTGTTGCCAACGACCAAACAGTAAAAGCAGGCGCCTGGTTCCCGATCACAGGGAAAAAGAATCTTCGTATGCAGGAGATTGCCATGGAGAACAAACTGCCCGTCATTTACCTGGTTGACAGCGCCGGTGTATTCCTGCCCATGCAGGATGAGATATTTCCCGACAAGGAACATTTTGGCCGCATCTTCCGCAACAATGCAAAGATGAGCGCCATGGGCATAACCCAGATAGCTGCCGTAATGGGCGCCTGTGTGGCCGGAGGTGCTTACCTGCCCATCATGAGCGATGAAACATTGATGGTAGAAGGCAATGGCTCTATCTATTTAGCCGGACCATACCTGGTGAAAGCGGCAATAGGAGAAGACATCGACAGTGAAACCCTGGGTGGCGCCGAAACACATAATGCCATCAGCGGCATTGCCGATTATAAATTCAAAACAGAAGAAGAATGCCTTGACAAGGTGAAGAAGATCATGGGCAAGCTGGGGCATCATAAAAAGGCCGGCTTCGACCGGGTAGCAGCCAAAGCGCCTGAAAAAAATAAGGGCGAGATATATGGCATCATGAGCGAAGGCAACAGCAAACCTTATGATGTTACCAATATCATCAATTGCATTGTGGATGCAGGAAGCTTTGATGCTTTCAAAGAAGATTATGGGAAAACAATCGTTTGCGGCTATGCACGGGTGGATGGCTGGGCGGTAGGCATTGTAGCCAATCAACGTCTTATTGTAAAAAGCAAAAAAGGGGAAATGCAGTTAGGCGGTGTTATCTACAACGACAGCGCCGATAAAGCAGCCCGTTTCATCATGAACTGCAACCAGAAAAAGATACCCCTTGTTTTTTTACAGGATGTTACCGGCTTTATGGTGGGAAGCAGAAGTGAACACAGCGGCATCATTAAAGACGGTGCCAAATTGGTGAATGCCGTTTCCAATTCGGTGGTACCCAAGATCACCATCATCACCGGTAATTCTTACGGCGCAGGCAACTATGCCATGTGCGGTAAGGCATACGATCCCCGTTTCATTTATGCATGGCCTACCGCAAAGATCGCAGTGATGGGCGGCGAACAGGCGGCCAAAACCATGCTGCAGATACAGGTAGCCACCTTAAAAGCGAAAGGCAAAGAGATCACTCCGGATGAGGAAAAAGAATTGCTGCAGCAACTGATCAACCGTTACGATTCACAAACAACTCCCTACTATGCTGCCGCCCGGTTATGGGTGGATGCCATCATCGATCCGGGAGAGACAAGAAAACTGATTTCCGAAGGGATTGCCGCTGCGGATCATAATCCGGATATTGCGGAGTTTAAAACGGGGGTGTTTCAGGTTTGAGGTTTGAAGTTTATGGTTTGAGATTATAAGACACCGCAACTTTAAACGGCTTAAACGTTTTAAACGATTCTAACCACTCAAAAGAATGGCTGAAATAAAGATCTACACCGATGGCTCCTCCCGTGGCAATCCCGGCCCTGGCGGCTTTGGGGTTATACTGATGTGGAACCATCACCGCAAGGAAATTTCAAAAGGATTTCGGCTTACCACCAATAACAGGATGGAATTACTGGCTGTTATTACCGGCCTCGAATCCATTACCAAAAAAGAATTACCGGTTATAGTTTATTCCGACAGCCAGTACGTGGTGAAAGCCATCGAAGAAGGCTGGCTGAATAACTGGATCAAAACAGATTTTAAAGGCGGCAAAAAGAACAAAGACCTCTGGACAAGGTATTACCATCTATCCCGCAATATGAAAGTGAAAATGAAATGGGTAAAAGGCCATGCAGATAACCCGTTCAATAACCGCTGCGATGAACTGGCCACCACAGCTGCTGATGGGAACGACCTGGCTGCAGATGAATGGTATGAAGAAAATGAAAATTGATAGTAGTGTTTCTTCTTTACCCCTGAGAACAAGAGATAACAGAGTTTGCATCAAGAGCAGATACTCTGCGTAAAACCCTGCTTCTTACTTCTCTGCGGTTGAAACTATTAAGCAACTGCTTTCTTCCCGATCACATAATTGTTCACCAGGTGATAAGAACCGAAAAGAATGGTACTGTAAACCAGGTCGGCAACAATACCTGTTTTTAGGAATGGTAAACCTCCCGCCAGGGAAGCGATATACCCATCGAAGTTCTGGGGGTAAGTATGGTAAACAGGATTATCAAAAACAAAGAAAGCTGAGTTGGATAAGAAGAAAAACAGCAGGGAAGAGCCAATGGAATAACCTGCAACAGAAAATACGTTGATCTTCTTCATGCTGAAAGCAATTATGGTGATGAGCACAAGAATGCCGTAACCTACCAGCTGGCCCCAGCCCCAAAAACCCGGAGCGATTCGGAACACTTCAAACAGAACATCAGATAGAAACATGGCCAGGATAGGGAATGCAAATGCCAGCCTTCTGTCTTTGATAGCTGCCCCCGCAAAAACGGCCATACCGATCATGGGACTGAAATTGTAGGGATACATCCATACCCTTGATAAAGCGGCGGCAACAATTAGTATTCCGGCAACGATGAGTGAAGTACTGTTCTGTTTGTTCATTGTATTTCCTTTGACGCAAAAATAAGCAATAATCTTTTTCCGGCAGGCATTTAACAGGTGCAATTATCCTCAGCCTGTTAATTAGTCAAATCAATAACTTTGGGCATGGCGCAGCATAACAAAACGGGCAACCTGGGAGAAGCCATGGCGGCGGACCACCTTAGGGAAAAAGGATTCAGTATTCTGCACCAGAACTGGCGTCATTCGCATTGGGAAGTGGATATTATCGCCAGCAAAGACCATATCCTGCATTTTATAGAAGTAAAGGCCCGTCGTACCAAAAAATTCGGGCATCCCGAAGAAGCTGTATCCAAAAAAAAGATAAGGAACCTTATCAATGCTTCGGAAGAATACCTGTACCAGCAACCCCAATGGAAAAGGATACAGTTTGATATACTCGCCATCACGATATTAAGAGATGAACCAGTTGAATATTTTTTGATCGAAGATGTGTATTTGTGAGATGCAAGATACTGGATATAGTTACCTTGGGGAGTTAAATACTTTTCAAACCTCAAACCTCAAACCTCAAACCTCAAA
>DAOLIP010000112.1:0-11440 GCA_035328475.1 Ferruginibacter sp. | reverse complement strand
GTGTACAGATCATCATGCGCCTTCCATCCCGGGTAATGGTTGAGTTAAAGATCATGAGCGGAATGGTTGCGGCGCTTTCTTCTTCATAATAATCTTTTAACCGGCAGTTAATGATGTTGCCGCAATTTTTATTCAGTTTCTGCTCAAACGCATAACCCCGGTCTTTAACGTATTTAAAATCACCCACCGTAAATTTCTGTGCCGGCGAAAAAATATCCCTGGCAACCATGGATGAGAAAAGAGGATTCAAAAGATCATTGGCAATATTATCTGTGTATACCGGATCGTACAGGTTCATGGAACTGTCTTTCAGGCGATGACGGTATAACTCTCTGTAGTAGGTGGCAGCCAGCATGCCACCACTGGCACCGCTTATAAGCATTGTATGATCCAGGAGTTTACCATGGGTCACACTATCCAGGTGTTGTAATGTATTCATCACAAATGTGCCGCTGCGCAAACCACCTCCGCTTACATTAATAAAGACCATTACCGGCTTTTCTTCTTTTTGTTTTTTCTTCCAGTTCTCCAAAATGGAGATCATGTGAGCTTTGTCGGCCGAAATTTTTTCGGGAGAACAAAGTTTCTGCAGGGATTCCTTATCATACCCGGGCCGTTCTTCTTTATTGGTATAATTCAATCCGTATGCTTTGTTACGGGTGTCGATGATCTCGTTTTGATACAGGATATCGGCAAATAAAAGCAGCAGGATAAAAGCGGCCAGGCTCCAGCTTTGCAGGAAATAAGAAAGCGCCCCGATCACGGCAGTCATCGCAGCAAAAAAGATCAATATACTGGCGGCTGCAGGAACCTGGAATACCGGGCTATCCATAAAAAATCCCACTACAATTAAAAAAACAAAGGCCATGGCAATGCTGATGATGCCCGAGAAATGATGACGGGTAAATACAAGGTCTAAAAACTCCCGGTTATAATGCGCCACATTTCTTGTATTGCGGAAACGGAACCCCTTTCCCAGGTAAGTGGTCACTTTCAACCCGAAATTATCCAGGCCCGAATGATCGGGCATATAACCCTGGTTGAAATGCTGATCCATTTCAATGATGGGGTTTATGGTACGCTGGATGGTTCTTTCGGCACCAAAAAAATAAAGAAAAGAAACGGTGAGTAAAAGAATGAACCCTCCCAGGATACCGGCAAGCAGTATCAAAATTTCTCCGGTACTCATCAGTTCTTTGTTTTTATCAAACACATAGAGTTTATAAAAATAAAAACCGATGAACAGGAGGGGCAGCACCGCATTATTGATGCAGTATTTTACAAAGGGCTGTGTGGTGGTTGCCAGGAACCGGCATCGTTTGCTGTGGAGGATAAACGTGGTGATGTTCCAGCTCATGATAAAAACGCCCAATGCCACTCCCACAATGGCGCCGCTCCAGATATTTACATTGCCCATGTATTCGGGTGAAAAAAACAATCCGTCGGCGCCGTAGGTTTTCATGAAACCGCTGTTGATGGTGCTGCCCAGCAGGTACCAGAAAAGAAGCAATACCTGCACTTTACGGAAGTGAAGAATAAAAAGCTGAACAGGAAATGAATAATAAATATTTCTCAGCACCTGCTTCATAAAAACGGACGTTTACTAAAATTACTACTTTAATAAACAGGAAGCGGCGGGTTCTTATTGTCTTTTTCGTACAACAAAAAGCAACGACACGATAACCATCAGCAGGAACATGGCAACAGCCTGGTGAGAAACGCCCAGCAATACCAGCCGGTTGGGGTGCGTTGCATTCAGCACCGTTAAAATCCCCAGCAGCACCTGCAGCAAAATCAATACTAATAGTGAGGCCCGGAGTTTGGAAAACAGGGAAGTCTTGTTCACGGCTCTTGCTTTATACCACCATACTGCAATTAATACCACAAGCAGGTAAGCGGTTCCTCTATGAATAAAATGAACAGTGATGGGATTGGCAACCAGGTTCCTGGTAAAAGGAGTTAGTTCATTATAAGAAGGCGGCAGAAATTCTCCGTTGATATCCGGCCAGGTAGGTGCAGTTATGCCTGCTCTTAACCCGGCCATGAATCCTCCATAGACCAACTGAACAAACAGCACGGTCAATATCAGCAACAGGAATTTTTTAAGCGATGCATTGATGATCTTCTGATCTTCTTTCACAACCAGGCTTAATGCAAACCACAATGTGTAGCACAACAGGCCAAGTGCTGCAATGAAATGAGTGGTCAATTCAACATGGCCCACAAAATATTTCTCCGGCACCAGCCCGCTCTTTACCATGAACCAACCAATGAACCCCTGTACCCCACCGAGTATAAAAAGAATGATCATAGGTTTTATCATTCCCTTATCGAACTTTCTCTTTACGAGGAAATAGATAAAGCCAATTAAAAATACCAGCCCCATCAGCCTTGCCCAGGTGCGGTGAAACCATTCCCAGAAAAAAATGAACTTGAATTCTTTTAGTGTAAAATCCTGGTGAACGTATTTGAACTGGTCGGTTACCTTGTATTTATCAAACTCTGCCTGCCAGGCCACATCATTCAATGGCGGCAGGGTTCCGGTGATGGGTTTCCATTCGGTAATGGAAAGGCCCGATTCTGTTAACCGGGTAATGCCGCCCAGCAAGACCTGTATGATGATCATGCCTACGCCGATCAGTAACCAGGTGGCTATTTGCCGTTGGGAATTTTGCTGAACTGAATTATCCATTGCCCGCAAATTTACAGCAGCAAAAACTGTTAATGAACATAGATTTGTTTTTTTATTCTTTTAGCGGATATTTGGGATAAGAGTTCGAAAGAGTAAAGGATCTGCCTGTTATGTGTATCTACTCTTTTTCTCCTTTGCCCTCTTAGCAAATTTACCAGCCATATATGTTATTCCCATTTTTACATAATGACCTTGTTGAAGCCGGTATTGATGAAGCCGGTCGTGGTTGTTATGCCGGGCCGGTGTTTGCCGCAGCTGTCATCCTGCCAAAAGATTTTCATCATCCTTTGTTAAACGACAGCAAACAGTTGAACGAAAAGCAGCGTGACCTGTTACGGCCCATCATTGAAAAGGAAAGTATTGCCTTTTCTGTAGCAGCCATAGATAATGAGACCATTGATCAAATAAATATCCTGCAGGCTAGTTTCAGCGCCATGCATAACGCCCTAGATTCATTGGCTGAAGAACCCGGGTTCTTATTGATCGACGGAAACCGTTTCAGGCCTTATAAAAAGATACCACATCAATGTATCATTAAGGGTGATGGCAAATATGCTTCCATTGCTGCGGCCAGCATTTTGGCCAAGACACACCGGGATGAGTTGATGCAGAAGATACACCACGAGTTTCCCCAATACAGCTGGAATAATAACAAGGGATACGGCACTGCTGCTCACCGCCAGGCCATTGAAGATCATGGGCTTTGCCGTTATCACCGCCGCAGTTTCGATATCCTCCCCTCCGGTACCCTTCTTTTTTGATCTCCCGGTTAAACCTCGTTCTTCTCTGCCCGTCTATGTTGCTGTATTAAATTTTATTCATAAAATCAACCGCCATGAAATTAAAATTATTTGTAACCACTGCGCTTGTGCTTGTATTAGGAACAAGCATTGCCGAAGCCCAACAGACCCAAAGAATGCAACGGCACCGTATCCGGGAAGGAGTACGGAGCGGCGAACTTACCCGTTCTGAAACCAGGAGTCTTGCAATGCAGCAAAGGCGTATACATCGGGATATACGAATGGCAAAGAGGGACGGCGTTATAACCCGTAGAGAAAAAAGGGAGATCCGCCGGGATAAAAGAATGGCCAACCGTTCTATTTACCGTATGAAACACAACCGCAGGCACCGCATTTAGATCAGTATTACCTCCACAGTTTTTTGAGACCATCCCGCCGCATGGCGGGATTTTTTTTGCCGCAGCCTGTTAATCGAGAACAATTTCACCAAGTCCCTGCCTGGTTATGATCCATTCCTCTCCGGTACAATCAACAATGGTTGAAGGCATCATACCACCAATGCCCCCGTCAATAACGAAGTCGACATTGTTTCCGAATTTTTCATAGATCACTTCGGGGTCGGTATATTCTTCTACCATATCACCGGGCAGTGAAGCGCTGAGAATGGGATTGCCCAATTCATCAAGTATGTGCTGGCATATATTATTATCAGGCACCCTTAACCCGATCGTTGATTTTTTACTCTGCAGTATCTTGGGTACCTGCTTGCTGGCGGGCAATATGAATGTATAAGGGCCGGGTAAATATCTTTTTAATAAACGATACAAAGGCGTATCGATGCTTTTTGTGTAATCGCTCAGGTGACTGAGGTCGCGGCAGATAAAAGATAACTGTGCTTTTTGCGGATCTATGTTCTTTATCTTACTGATACGCTCCACAGCTTTGTGCTGGTTAATATCGCAACCCAGCCCGTAAATGGTATCGGTGGGGTAAATAATTACACCTCCGTCTTTCAGGCACTCTGCCACCTGTTTTACCAGTCTAGGCTGCGGGTCTTTTGGATGCATCTGTATTAACAACGATGGGTATTTTTAAATTGGTGGCACAACTTACTAAAATCATTTTAATCAGTTACTTTTGCCGCCGTAGTCAGTATCAGGCTGCTTTATAACCATTCTAAAACCAGTTTATGTCAGTTATTTGCGTTGGCACCATGGCTTTTGATGCTATTGAAACCCCGTTTGGAAAAACCGACAGGATCGTTGGGGGCTCGGCTACTTATGTAGCTTATGCGGCCGGAAATTTTGTGACCCCAATTCAACAGATATCCATTGTTGGGTATGATTTTCCTAAAGAAGAAATGGATGAATTGAAAAGAAGGGGTGTTTCTCTCGACGGAGTGGAAATTGTAAAAGATAAAAAATCATTTTTCTGGAGTGGTAAATACCACCTGGATATGAACAGCCGCGATACCCTGGTTACCGACCTGAATGTATTGGCCGATTTTAACCCGGTTGTTCCCGAATCTTACCAGGGCGCCGAATTTTTAATGCTGGGTAACCTGATGCCTAAGTTACAGCTGAGTGTGATCGATCAATTAACGGTTCGTCCCAAACTGATCGTAATGGATACGATGAATTTCTGGATGGATACCGCTATGGACGACCTGAAAGAAGTACTGAAGAAAGTAGACGTGCTGCTGGTTAATGATGGCGAAGCAAGACAATTAAGCGGAGAACTTTCCCTGGTGAAAGCCGCCCGTGAGATCATGAAGATGGGACCACAGTTTTTAATTATTAAAAAAGGAGAACACGGCGCTTTACTGTTTCATGAGAATCATGTTTTCTTTGCACCCGCCTTACCATTGGAAGAAGTGTTTGATCCCACCGGCGCCGGTGATACCTTTGCAGGAGGCTTTATCGGCCACCTTGCCAAAACAAAAGACATCAGTTTTGAGAATATGAAAACCGCCATCATCATCGGCAGTGCCATGGCCAGTTTTTGTGTGGAGAAATTCGGACCCGAGAGGCTGAAAGAAATAACAAAGGCTGATATTGATGAACGCCTGACCGAATTTGTTCAGCTGGTGAATTTTGATATCGACCTGGTTTGACCGTAATGATACTTTAAATAAAAAGCCGAAGCTGGCAGCTTCGGCTTTTTTAATTCGTTCTGCTCTTATTCCGTTATTCCTTCCAGTGCAAATATGAATGCGTATTCTCTTGCCCTGTCCTTTAATGCTTTGAATCTTCCTGAAGCGCCGCCATGCCCTGCTTCCATATTGGTGTACAGCAGCAGTTTATTGTTGTCGGTTTTCATCTCACGAAGTTTAGCAACCCATTTGGCCGGTTCAAAATATTGTACCTGGCTGTCGTGCAGACCGGTGGTGATCAGCATATTCGGGTATGCTTTCTTCCCTACATTGTCGTACGGCGAGTACGATTTCATATAAAAGTAGCTTTCCTTATCGGCCGGGTTTCCCCATTCATCATATTCGTTGGTAGTAAGCGGGATCGATGGATCACTCATGGTGGTAAGCACATCTACAAATGGCACGCCTGCCACAACGCCGTGCCAAAGATCGGGACGCATATTCACCACAGCTCCCATCAGCAGGCCGCCTGCGCTGCCTCCACTGGTATACAAATGTTCTTTAGAACTGTATTTACTGGCCAGTAAAAACTCAGCGCAATCAATAAAATCAGTGAAGGTATTTATCTTCTTCTTCATCTTACCATCTTCGTACCAGTAACGCCCCATCTCCTGTCCGCCGCGTATATGAGCAATGGCATAGGCGAATCCACGGTTTAACAGGCTCAGCCTTGTACTGCTGAACGTTGCTTCCATACTGGCGCCATAAGAACCATAACCATACAGCATCAGCGGCGCTGTTCCGTCTTTCTTAAACCCTTTTTTATATACAATGGAGATGGGGATCTTTGTTCCGTCCTTTGCCGTAGCAAATAATCTTTCTGTTTCGTATTGGTTCTTATCATATCCCCCAACCACTTCCTGCTGTTTCATTTGCTTCTTTTCCTTGGTTCCCATATTGTAATCATATACCGTGGATGGGGTTGTGAGCGATGTATAATTAAACCGCACCACTTCCGAATTAAAGTCGGGCGTACTCATCAGGCTGGCCAGGTAAACAGGTTCTTCAAAAGAAAGGTAATGACTGGCATTGCTCTGCAGGTTGATGATATGTACCTGTGTAAGTCCGTTCTTCCGTTCAGATACAGCCAGGTAATTTTTAAACAGGTCTATCCCCTGTATCAGCACATCTTTATCATGGGCGATCATCTCCTTCCAGTTGCTGCTGTCGGTTTTGTCTTCGGTACAGGTAACCACTTTAAAGTTCTTTGCATTAAGGTTGGTGCGGATATAGAATTTGCCATTGGCATTATCCACATCATACAGCACTTCTTTCATCCTGGGCTGAAAAACCTTAAAGGCATCATCGGGTTTATTTGCATCAATATACCGGTACTCCGAAGAAAGGGTGGCACTTGAACCAATAAGGATGAATTTATCCGACTTGGTCTTTCCCACACCGATGTAGTTGGTCGGATCTTTTTCCTCGTAAACAATCTTATCTGCCGACGCATCCGTACCCAGCTTATGCTTTTTGATCTTTTCAGATAATAAGGTTACCGGGTTCTTTGATGTATAAAAGATGGTCTGGTTATCATTAGCCCACACCGGGTCGCCTTCTGTATTGGTAACGGCGTCTTTATATATCTCTCCTGTTTCCAGGTTCTTTATATAGATCGTGTACTGGCGCCTGGATAACATATCAATGCCGTAAGCCAACAGCTTATTGTCAATGCTCACATCAAAACCGGTGGCTGAAAAATAATTATGTCCTTCCGCCATTTTATTTACATCCAGCAGCACTTCTTCTTTTGCATCCAACGATCCCTTCTTGCGGCAATACACAAAATAGTCCTTTCCTTCTTCCACCCGGTTGTAATAATAATAACCATTCTTAAATACCGGAACGCTTTCATCCTTTTCTTTTATCCTCGCCTTCATCTCGTTATACAGTTTTTCCTGGAAGGCCTTTGTTCCTGCCATCATGGTATCATAATATTTATTCTCTGCTTCCAGGTACTGCACCGCTTTTGTACTGTCGGGACCTTTTTTAAAGTAATCGTTCATCCAGTAGTAATCGTCGATACGGGTATCGCCGTGTGCAATCAATTCTTTCGGTTTCTTTTCGGCTACCGGCGCCTTGATGCTGTCGGGCCATTTGTAGGCTGTTTTAGCGGGCATATCTGATTTATTATTACATGATAAAATTACCAATGCGGCAATGAGCATTGCTGGCAAGAATCGGATATTCATGTTTCTGTTTTTATAGATGATTAAATGATTTAGCGACGGGCCGGCCTTTTCCTTGTACCGGTCTCTCTCGTCCCGGTCTCTGACCGGGATGCAATGGTTATGAGACTCTGTCTCACAGCAGCTCAATTTTTACCAATCCTTTTCTTCCCCAATAATCCCTGGCTGAACTATAAAGATAGTCTTTTGCCTCTTCAACAATTGCGGCCCTTAACGGATTTTCATGCACATAATTCAACCGTTGCCGCATCATCTCCGGCTTATGGGGATCAAGATAGATGGCATGACTTCCATCCTGCCAGAAATGATACTTTTCCACCGTTTTCAGGTACTTACCTGCAAATTCAAACCGGTATTGTATCCAGTCACGCCGGCCTTCCGGCTCAAAATTGATTTCTTTTAATATCAACCGGGCAGTGAATTTCTTAAAATCCCGGATAATATGAGAAAGTTTTGATCCTTGCCTTGCCTCTGCAATGATATGCAGGTGATTGGTCATTAAGCACCAGGCGAAAATGGTAAGTCCTTTATTTTCCACGCAGAAATTCAACGAATCGGTTATGATCTGTTTGTAAACAGGCCGGATAAAAATATCCACCCAGCTAACAACGGTTATGGTTAAAAAGTAGCAGGCATTTTGATCGGTGATGGGGTATCTGTCGCCGGACATATTTTGGGTTTTTGATTGTGAGGATTAAGCAAGTCTGAGACTTGCGACCATGGCATCCCGGTCAGAGACCGGGACGAGAGAGACCGGGATGAGGAGACCGGGGCGAGAGAGTCATTTTTTTCTTGCCAGCACAATAGCATTTTTAAAATGCTTTTTCTTTCCGGCCAGGTTAAACACCTCTGTATATATAATATAAATGCCAACCGGAAGGCTTTGGCTCTTTTCTCCCAATCCATCCCATCGATAGCTTCCTTTTATGCCACATAATGCATTTCGTTGCAGGTAACGAACCGCCCTTCCGCCAGCATCAAAAATGGTTATGTTGGCTACATAACCTGCTGTTGGAAACAAATAGTCAATGGTTGCAAAATCATCCATGCCGTCGTTATCGGGCGAAACAATTTCAGGCGTAACGGTAATTGCTCCCTGTGCCTGCAGGTCGATACGATACTGCGAATTTTTATAGGTTGGGGTTCCGTATCCAACACTGGTTGCGGCCGAATGCCAGTTATCCGGGTTTTGGGTAGCTGAATTGTAATCTATCCGCTCCAGGGCAACCCCTTCCCGGTTATCGATCAGTTTGAAATGCCATTTTTCATCATAGCTCAGTTCATCAGTAATGCCGCCTTGTGCATTCAAAATGATCACATCGCCTTTATCGTCATTGTAAGAAGGCATAGAAGCGATGGTTACAAAAGCATCCTGGTTAAGACAGATAAAGTCTCGTTTAACAATAGCCGGATCTTCGGTGAGTACCATAAGGTCCTGCGGAAAGAACAGGTAGTTATCGGCGCTCAGCTGTTTGATATTGCTGATAAGGCCGGCATTGCTGCGGTTGGCAATGTATACCTGTTTTAGGTCGATGATGTGGTTGCTGCGGTTGTATATCTCTACATAATCTGTTCCGTTTGACCGGGGGTTGAAGAGTATCTCATTGATAACAACAGCCAGGCTGTCGGCTATTTCACTCAGCCCAACCCTCGCCGTATTCTTTGTTCCGATACTGTTATTCACACAGTCGGAAACAGCCGATGCGGTAACCGTATATATTTTATTACGGCTGAGTGCTGTATTCAGCCGCAGGCTTACTTTATCAAATCCCGGTGAAATTGTAACAGCAGATTGCGGAACACCAATACCATCACTGATGTTATAATTAGCTGCCGTAGCAGCTTTCAAACTATCCACCGGTTCGTCAAATACCAGTACAATATTTATACTGTCGGTAGCAAAGGCCCTTAATAACAGAGGCGCTGTTATATCCTTATTCACTGCATCAACAGAATTCGTTTTTCCGGGCGTCCCTCCTTTTACATCTGTACTTGCTTTCCAGTTACCGGATCCGCTGCAGGGGTTTTGCGGATCGATCATCTCCAATGTCCAGCCGCCGTCTTTTTTCAATTCATTCTGGTACCAGGCATCGGTATAACTAACCGAATGAATGATCCTGTTCTGCGGACTGCGCAAATAAAGCAGGTCGCCGGTATTATCCAGCGAAGGAAAGCCGCTGACCGAGATCGCAGGCCCATATGCACTCATGGCGGCCACGGCGCTGGCCGTGCAGATGATCACAAAACTATCGGGTTGTAAAATGTAGGAAGACATCGGACCGCTTTGGCTGGTAGCATCGCCGATCCGCCAGCCGGATAAATTAAATGCTATTGGAGAAATGTTCCGCAGTTCGATCCATTCATTGCTGGGTAACCCGATCTGCGGCGTGGGGTCGGCCATCAGTTCATCAATAACAATATCGTAGCGGTTAGCAACCTGTGCATTGATGCTGCCGGAAAACAGGGAGACAAAGAATAGGATCAGGAGTATTTTATTCATATTAGTCATATCAAGTATTTTAAGCCGGCAGTTGCTGCTGAACACAGGTCTTTCAAAGGATAGTTGGTTTGGACGGGCTGCGATTAGTTGGTAAATTCGCTGCTTCAAATTAATGTGTTGCAGAAAGGCCTGCAATGTTTTTTAACCAATAAAATCTGTGTAAAAAATGAAAGTTGCTGTTGTTGGCGCTACCGGGCTGGTAGGAAGCAAAATGCTCCAGGTACTGGCCGAAAGAAATTTCCCTGTTGATGAACTGATACCCGTTGCTTCTGAAAAGAGCATCGGTAAAGAAGTGAGTTTTAAGAATAAACAGTATAAGATCGTGAGCGCCGATGATGCCATAAAGTCCAAACCGGATGTAGCTATTTTTTCAGCAGGCGGAAGCACTTCGCTGGAGCTGGCTCCAAAATTTGCTGCGGCCGGCATTACCGTGATCGATAACTCCAGCGCCTGGCGGATGGATCCCACAAAGAAATTAGTAGTACCGGAAGTAAATGCTTCTGTTCTTACCAAAGAAGATAAGATCATCGCCAATCCAAATTGTTCTACCATACAGATGGTGGTGGTATTAAAGCCTCTTCACGAAAAGTATAAAATAAAAAGAGTGGTGGTTAGTACCTACCAGAGTGTAACGGGTACGGGTGTAAAAGCCGTTACCCAGCTGATGAATGAACGCAAAGGCATTGAAGGCGAGATGGCCTATAAATATCCCATCGACCTGAATGCAATACCGCATATTGATGTATTTCTCGACAATGGCTACACCAAGGAAGAAATGAAGATGGTGAATGAAACAAAGAAAATAATCGGCGACGACAGCATTAACGTTACCGCCACCTGTGTACGCATACCCACCATGGGCGGGCACAGCGAAAGCGTGAACATAGAATTTGAAAATGATTTTGATCTGAATGAAGTAAGAGATATTCTTTCAAAAGCGCCCGGTGTGGTGGTGAAAGATGATGTGGCCAATTTCATCTACCCCATGCCTTTAACGGCTTTTGATAAGGATGAAACTTTTGTGGGAAGGATAAGAAGAGATGAAACACAACCCAAAACATTAAACTGCTGGATCGTTAGTGATAACCTTCGCAAAGGAGCTGCCACCAATGCGGTGCAGATAGCGGAGTACTTATTACAAAAAGGACTGTTCTAAATGAATTGCCC
>DAOLIP010000111.1:0-11475 GCA_035328475.1 Ferruginibacter sp. | reverse complement strand
AGCCCCGGAAGAGGCTTTTCAAAGGACCGGCGGGATCTTCATTCCGCCATTTTTTTTCACAGGGTTCAGGACGTTGTTTTGCACATTCTACTTGAAGACAATGTAAAAATAATACACAGGCATCACCGGGGGAATAGTATCAGCATGAATTGCAGGTAGCGTATTTTCTACAGTTTTTATCCCTCTGTTTAATTGCCTGCCAATGTGAGCAGGTGGCTGCGGATAATATCAAAATGCTCCCAGGGAATAAAATGCCCGGCGCCCGGAATGATGATGACTTTCAACTGCGGGTTGTGCACCAGTTTCCTTTTTCCATAGTCCACATTCTTTACCGTAACAAACCTATCTTTTTCGCCGTGAATGAATGTTACGGGCATCTGCAACCGGTTGTACCGTTCATCAAGCTTATACAGTTCTTTTTTAAAATAAACGATCTCGTCGTTGGAAGGCCGGAAAGCGCCCGGCATCAGGAATTTTAATGGCGAATAGGTGAAGGCATAACGCCAGTATTCTTTGGGTTCGTCTTCGGGAGAAATGGAACCTGCCAGTATGGTGAGTGATGCAAAAGCTGCCGGATGCTCCTGTGCCAGCTGAACAATTACCGGTCCGCCGATGCTGTGCCCCACCAAATGAACCGGCTTATGATTGTTTTCTTTTTCCACGATCTTACTGATAAGTGAAGCCTGGTATGGTAAATGATACGCTGTTCCAAAATCGCTGTAACCAAAGCCCGGCCGGTCGATGGAGATGATGCGGAATTTTTGCAGCAGGGCCGAATCCATCATGTATATCTTAAAGGCATCCCAGCTTCCCGGCGACCCATGCACAAAAAAAAGCGTAGGCAAGGTATCCGAACCGGTTTTTGCATAATGCAGCGGCATACCGTCTTCCTTCATAGTAAAAAAATGAACGGACAAGCCCTTTTGTTCAAATTCTTTTTTAGCGCTGTTATCGTCAATGCGGAATTTCATACAGGATTGTGCAAAGATGACCCATACCGTTATAAAAAACAGTAGTCCCCATTTGAATCTTCTTTTAATTTTCCAGGCCATTTACAATAAGTTTAACATGGTTGAATGTTGTTGAAAATTGTCCGGTATGCCTCTGCGTTGTTCAACTCCTTCAACAACATTCAACCACTTTCAACCATCTTCCACTCTCCTCAACAAAAGACACTAAAACTTCTTCAGATTAGCAATCACCGCTTTATTATCCCGGAACATCTGCATCCCTTCTTTTACCGTAAGATACCGGAAACCCCGCCGGTGATTCTTAACACTGATCTTATACAGCCATTTAAAATGACGGGCAATTTCCTTCCAGGCAAAAAACACCGAATGCTTCGGGTCGTATATATGCGTGGGTTCGCTGCCGGCGCCGTTCAGTTCAATGATGGTGAAATTCTTTCCTGCTTTCAGGTCCTCATAATTATGGTACATGATATCCAGCCTGCCAAAATGAAACTCCGGTATTTGTTTACAAACATGATCGAACGTGGTCGTGAATTGCTCGTCGGCCCAGTGCGATACATCAATGAATTTGGCGCCCCGGGCATGGTTGCCATACGGCACCATGTTCTTTGCCTCATCTTTTTGCAGCACCTTGTTAAGTTCTTCGCCATATATTTTTTGTAAAGCGCCCAGTTGAAAATGATAACGGGGATCATTCATCAGCAGTTGCGTGATGGTGGATACGCCATCCCCCTTCAGTATCAGAAACTCTTTGGATACAATTCCGCTGATGAACCCTTTCTCTTCTCCCGGCATACGGCAGTAGAACACCCCCACTTCTTCGGGCCAGGCAATGAATTCCTGGATGAGAAAATTCATGTTGATACGGGATGCATACGAAGCAATATCGGCATCGGAATAACACTTTTGTACGCCTATGCCTTTGCAGCCGATGTCGGGCTTGGCAATGCATGGGTATTTGATGCCGGATGCGGCAATACCATTCAGCACTTCTGCTGCACTTGTATCTTTTACAAATGAAATGGTTTTGGGAATATACTGCGGCGGTATGATATCGTAGATCTTCTTCTTCGACTCCATTAAAAAACCGGCATTCTCTATTAATGGATTGGATGCATTGAAAAAGAAAAAGGACCTTGCCCTTGCTGCATAATAAAACCACACAAAATACATAGGAATATACACCACATCAAAGGGCCAGTATTCCCAGTGCGTGAGTTTGTGTAGATATAAGCGGAATTTTTTCACTAAAGATTGATCAGTGCCGGGCTGATATACATGGTTTCTTCAAATTCCCTGTTTGCCAAAAGGTCGTTATGGCGTAAATCAATTTTACCCGGTTGCACAATTGCCTGTGTGATGCTGAAAGTCTTCATACCGTTGCGGCGGTTGATGATAAACCCGTTCTCCTCATCCCGGTGATTATTGGAATGAAATTCTTCGATGGCCGCCGCTGTAGGCTCTTCCCGCTGTTTCATGAACCGGTTAAAAAGATCTTCCCGGTGCCGGATCACTTCATCGCTGTACAAAGTGGCCGACGACCAGATATAACTACCCGAACCGTCCAGTTCTTTTTCATGCTTATTACTGCCATCCCATCTTAATTCCCTAAGCCGGTTGTGCTGCATAAGAATGAGTGTGAATGGTTCGATCCTGTGCAGGTCAATAGCAGCAATGAGTTCAAATGGCTTATACGATGAGATGATATCCAGCACCACCAATCCCCTGCTTTTCCGGTAAGGCGGCCTTGGTATATGTTTTACAAAAGCGCCGTTGAGCAGTACCGCTACCACACCGTCTTCAGAAGCGGCAAACCAGGTTCCTCCTGCTTTGGCATCTTTGGGAAAAATGATCTTCTTATTGTTGATGGATTCAAACACGGGTGCATAAGCCGTTTCCCTGCCGGTATGTTCATCACGGTTGGAAGTAATGAACGACCGGCCGCTATGGCTCACATAACTTACTGTGCACATTGCTTTCGGTATTGTATGGTAGAAGGCGCCACACCAAATTCATCCGAAACCGGAACCGCATCGGATGCGATAAGTGCTACCCGTATGAGGGCCTGGTGATGAATACAATGCTCCAGGTTATAAAGTACCTCGCGGTTGTAATTGGATTGAATGACCACCGGATCTTCGGCGCCGCAAACTACATTCAACGTTTTATCGGGGCGTACCAGGCTGCTTTGTATGTCCTTTATTACGGCAATGGCTTCTTCCTTGCTGTTCTCGTATAATTTATTCCGTTCACGGGCATCGTAATTCACCACGCCGCCTTCGTATCCTGCCAGCAGGCATTGATAGAGTTCGATCACGTGCCGGGTATGCTGACCGATGGTTGCCTGGCTCAGTTCATGACAGGGTGCGGTATAGCTTTCCTGCCCGGGCAATTGCTCCAGCAGGCTGATGATCTCACTCAATGCCTTGTTTGATTTGTTGAAAATACTTGTCAAAATTTACGTTTTAAAAGTTGAGGTATGTTTTTCCGGTAAATAATAACCAATGCCGCACAACACATAAAACAGATCACCGCATAACTGAACAGCACCGCATCACCCCCAAAATAAATGCCCAGTTTGGTGAGGTGAAAAAAAATGGCGCCCGACATCAGCCCCAACCCCATACCGGCCCCGATGAGTGTAGTACGGGGTACCAGGATAAGGATGGATGCGATCAACTCCGCCACGCCTGTTCCGATCCGACCCCAGGGTTCCATTCCCAATAAAGTAAATAACTCCACCGATTCCGGTTTTGCTGTGAACTTAAAATATAAGGTCTGCAGCATGATCACCGCGGCAATGATGCGCAATAACCAGGTAAAAATATTTCTTGTCATAATGATGCAATATTATACCAACCCCTTCAGTCCCAATGTCAGCCGCATGACAACAAAGGAAAACAATATGACCAAAATACCGAAACTTTTCGGGTTGAAAAACCTACGAATTAATCCACATAATGGATTTGCCCGTATGTAAACCAGGTTCAGCAATAAAAGTAATAATTTCATAACAGGCAGACAGTGCCTTTTGTCATTTACCCGACAGGCAATACAGTTACCTCTTCGGTTCTTTGCAAGTAAAACAAATATCATGAGATCTCTTTTTCTTTTTGCCGTTGTCAGCTTACTAAACATAGCAACTGCTGCACAGGATGCAGGCAGCCTGCGTAAAAAACATTTCAACCTCGAAGACGGCGTGGCCATCGGCGGATACGACCCCGTTGCCTATTTCACCCAGAACAAAGCCGTAAAGGGTAAAAAAGACATGTCGGTTTATTACCAGGGCGTAACTTATTACTTTTCTTCCCCGGCCAATAAAGAACTCTTTAAAGGCAGTCCTGCCAAATACGAACCCGAATATGGCGGCTGGTGCGCCTACGCCATGGGCGAAAAAGGAGAAAAGGTTTCCATCGACCCGGAGACATTTAAAATACTGAACGGGAAACTCTATCTCTTCTACAACCGTTTTTTCAACAACACACTTAAAGACTGGAATAAGAATGAGGCTTCGTTAAAAGCAAAGGCGGATGTTAATTGGGTGAAGATTTTCAGGTAGCATGTTTGTGGTTTGTAGTTTGTGGTTTGAAGTTTGAGGTTTGAGGTTTGAGGTTATAAGAGTCTACGAACTTCAAACCTCAAACTTCAAACATTAAACTCAAAGCGCTCTTTCATTTTCTCCATTTTTGCCTTATCTTCCCTATCCTTTCAATATCCCTCACAACTGCATTTCAAATGATCAAAACTAACATTATGAAGAAAATGATTGCTTCCTGCTGCATCGCTGTTTTCAGCCTGCAGGCAACTGCACAGATCGACGCCGGGCTTTTTCGCTTCCCCGATGTTTCTAAAACACAGATCGTTTTTACGTACGGCAACGATATATGGGTGATGCCCAAAAGTGGCGGCACGGCCGAAAAACTCAGTTCTCCCGCCGGTGTGGAAAGTTTTCCCAGGTTTTCTCCCGATGGAAGAACCATTGCCTTCAGCGGTAATTACGACGGCAACTCCGATGCATATACCATCTCAACAAACGGCGGTATACCCGTAAGGCTTACCCAGCATGGTTTTCCCGACCGGGTGGTTGACTGGACCCCCGATGGCAAACGGGTGCTGTTTGCATCAGGCCGTGAAAGCGGGCGCAACCGTTTCAATCAATTCTATACCATCCCTGCCAATGGCGGCGCTGCAGAAAAACTTCCTTTCGCTTATGCCGAATTCGGTTCTTATTCTCCCGACGGGAAAAAGATGGCCGTAACCTTTATATCACAGGCTTTCCGTAACTGGAAACGTTACCGTGGCGGATGGAAATCGATGATCCATCTCTACAATTTCAGCAACAATACTTCTGAGAATATCTCGTACACAGAAACGGCCGGCTGCGAATTCCCGATGTGGAACGGCGACTATATCTATTTCCTCAGCGACCGTGGCAGCGAACAACGCATGAACCTCTGGCGATACGCAATCACTACAAAAAAATATGAGCAGCTAACTAATTATAAAGACTACGATATTCATTTCCCATCCAATGGTCCCGATGATATTGTATACGAACAGGGCGGCAAACTATGGCTCTTCAATTTTGCCTCACAAAAAACAAGTTCGGTTAGTGTGAACGTGGTTACCGATAAAGCCGCGCTGAAACCCAAATCGGTTTCGGCTGCCAATTATGTGCAGCATATCAATATCAGTCCGGATGGTAACCGGGCATTAGTGGAAGCAAGGGGCGATATTTTTTCGCTGCCCGCCGAAAATGGGTTTGTAAAGAACCTCACCCGCAGCACTGCTTCCTTTGAACGCTATCCAAGCTGGTCGCCCGACGGAAGCATGGTGGCGTACTGGAGCGACCAGAGCGGCGAAAATGAACTGTGGCTGGCGCAAACAAACTCCGATGCCCCGCCGAGAAAGCTCACCAACTACGATGGCGGTTTTGGCTATCATATCTACTGGAGTCCCAACAGCAAAAAAATTGCTTTCATTAACCAGGCCATGAAAATAAAAATGCTGGAAGTTGCAAACGGCGCTACTACTGAAGTTGACCAGGCCCTCCGCTTCATGCACGGTGGCTGCGAAGGATTTATGGTAAGCTGGTCGCCCGACAGCAGGTGGTTCAGCTATATACGTGACCTCGGCAACTACCACAGGGCCGCTTTCATTTACGATGCAAACAATAAAAAACTGAACCAGGTTACCGATGGATTTTATAACTGCGGCGACGCCATTTTTGATGCCGAAGGAAAATATTTATTTATAACCACCAACCAGGCATTCAACCCGTATTACAGCGATATTGATAACTCATTCATTTATGGCAACAGTACACAACTGGCCGCCATCCCTTTAAAAAAGTCAACACAGTCCATCCTCTACCCGAAGAACGATACGGTTGCCATAAAACTGGAAGATGCAAAAAAAGATACTTCGTCTAAAAAAGCGGCCACAGCTTCCAGCGACATTGATTTCGACGGCATACAGCAACGCATGGAAATACTGCCACCTGCCACCGGTAACTACGGCACTATTGCGGCGGTAAAAGGAAAATTCATTTACCAGAAATTTCCAAACCTCGGCAGCGCCCCCGATCAAAGAGCTTCATTAAGATATTACGATATCGACAAGCGGGAAGAAAAGATCATCCTGGATAACATAAATGATTTTATGGTTTCAGCAAACGGCGCTAAGGTACTGGTACGGCGTGGAGGAGAATTTACCATCATCAAACCCGAAGAGAACCAGAAATTTGAAAAGATGCTGCGCCTGAATGAAATGGAAATGATGGTAGACCCCCAGGCAGAATGGAAAGAATTGTTCACCGATGCCTGGCGCATGGAACGGGATTATTTTTACGACCCCACCATGCACGGCATAAACTGGAACACGGTAAAACAACGCTATTCAAAGATGATGGAAGGAGCTATCACCCGGGAAGAAGTGGATTTCATCATTGGCGAAATGATCGGCGAACTGAATGCATCGCATACCTATCACGGCGGCGGCGATATGGAGAACACGCCGAACAAAAATGTGGGCTACCTGGGTATCGACTGGCAGGCCGATGGAAATTATTATAAGGTAAAGGCAATCATACGTGCTGCCGCGTGGGAAGCAAGAACGAGATCCTCTCTCGACCAGCCGGGTATTGACATTAAAGAAGGCAGTTACATACTCGCCGTGAACGGCATGCCCATTACCACCGACAAAGAACCTTATGCCTTCTTCCAGGCCATGGCAGGTAAAACGGTGGAGCTTACGTACAACAGCACTCCATCTTTCACCGGCGCCAAAACAGCCATTGTACAAACCATGAGCAACGAATACCAGTTGCGCTTTTTAGCCTGGATAGAGGCCAACCGCAAAAAAGTGGATGAAGCAACCAACGGTGAAGTAGGTTATATATATGTGCCCAGCACCGGGCAGGACGGGCAGGAAGAACTCACCCGCCAGTTTAATGCACAGTGGGATAAAAAAGCATTGGTGATAGACGAACGTTTTAACAGCGGCGGACAAATACCCGATCGTTTTATAGAAATGCTCAACCGCACACCCCTTGCCTATTGGGCAACAAGAGATGGTGCTGCATGGCCCTGGCCACCCTTTGCACATTTTGGCCCCAAGGCAATGCTCATCAACGGATGGAGCGGCAGCGGCGGCGATGCCTTTCCTGATTATTTTAAAAAGAAAGGACTTGGTCCCCTGATCGGCAGCCGTACCTGGGGCGGACTGATCGGCATCAGCGGCATGCCCAACCTCATCGACGGAGCTAATATTACCGCTCCAAGTTTCCGGATGTACAACCCCGATGGCACCTGGTTTAAAGAAGGCCATGGTGTAGACCCCGATATTGCTGTGGATGAAGACCTGGGCGCTATGGCAAGAGGCACCGACCCGCAATTGGAACGGGCCATCACCGAAATAAAAACAGCATTGAAAAATAAAGGATACAGTGCACCGAAGCAGCCTGAGTATGAGAGGAGAGGGAATTGATTATTTTATGAGATGCCGGTTTTATAAAACCGGCATCTCATATACCATTGATGCAACCGGTAATTTAGAATGTATAATACCAGCTATTTAGTAATTAATATCTTTTGGGTTATCAAATAGCAGAAATACAAATGTTGGCAGTAAGCAAAAGCCATTTTAGATGAGAAAACAATTTATTTTTGTCGGAGATTTAATTGAAACTGATCTTACTTTACCGACTTCACTTTTCGGCTCATTCATTTTATCTAAAGCAACTGATGAACAAATTATAACAATCAAAGCATTTATTGATAGCTACTTTAATTTCCTGACAAACCCAATAAATAAATTTGAATCGAAATTTACAGCTCATAGTGATGCTAAGGGAGTCAATGTAAAAATTGTCGGAAAAGACGAATGGAACTATTTCGTGATAGAACATGATGAGCACCAGGCAAAGGAAGAACTTCAAACTATTTTTGCACTATCCGAATTAGATTTGACCATCTTATTTGAGCAACTTTATCCAAAATTTGATTCCATTCTTACGGGTACAATGTATAATCAATTGAGATCTCTCAATTATTTCCATGACAACCAATTTACGGGAGGTGCTTTACCCATTATAAAAAAATTTGACAATTCATCAATAGCTGAATTAAATGAAATTAATGCTAATCTTACTTCTTTTAAAAAAGAGAACTTCCCTTTTATTGAGAAAGCTTTAAAAGATCTTGTCTCAATAAAGGATATATCAGTACAATCACCATTTAAAATATTAAGTTGCTTTTCAATTTTAGAACTTTTGCTTACAACTTATCGACCCAGAACTTCTAATGACAGTTCATTATCAAGTCAGCTAAAGAAGAAAATTACATTAATCAATAATCAATTAAAGAATGAAATTAAAATAGACCATTACTTTAAGGGACCTGATACATTAAAAATAGAAAATATTATTGACAAGCTATACCAGTATCGAAATGATATTGCACATGGAAATTTAAGTGATTTTGAAAATGATCTACAGATTTTTAAATCTCAACGGCAACAAATATTCCCATTCCTTTTAACTGTGATTAGAAACATATTAATCTTCTCCCTCGAAAACCCGCAATTAGTAAGTGACTTGAAAGAATGTTAAAGACTTGGTTTAGTACTGCCAACATAGCATTGTCGCAATTTAGGCGAACAGATATATTCTCAGCCGCTGTTGGTCTTCGCTCCCATCTCCCCCACCCTTCGCCGCTATCTTCGCCGTCGTTGCGTCTTATGACCAACGACGAACAGGCATTATAAGAACCCAATACTATGTTGGTGCATAACACACAACATCGGCAAAAAGTCAAATCATGACTTATATTTTTTTTAACATTAGTATTCGTGATTTGGCGTATAGATTGTTATTAAGCCCTGCCGACGTGCCAAAACAAGTCGCAAATAAAATATGAAAATCAGAAATCGAATTATGACAATGGCACTCATATTTACTAGTGCCTTATCTTCAACTGTTGCTTCAGCTCAAGTTTTAGCAGGAACAGGCAACTATTCAGGTACTCCTGGCTTTGATCGAGGCTTTCAAGCCACTTTATATTGCGGCAACTGGCCGGAAAGTTGGTTACGTGGCTCAGCCTTTCTAGATAAACAGACTGGAATATTGACAATGCATGTGGGTCTAGAAACAGACGCCACGCATGCAGGTCCTAAAGGTCAAGTTTTAGTATACATAACTGATGCGAATGGTTATCTTCTAACCAGAGTTGCTTCTTCGGAGGTAGGTCGTGGCGGGAAATTTCCCGGTCCAGCTGCAATAAATAATTTTCAAGCAAGTATGTATGTTGGGCCTGATGTAGCAAACAGAGCTGCTCGAATTGTTGTGGTGCCGGTTTGTACTGGCTTCATTGACCGATTTTGGAACGTAAGCATTGACAAATTGCTTGATGCTGCTGGTTATATTCAACAATTTGCAATGTTCTTTGCTTAATGGACTTTAAACTTCTTATTAAAGGCGGGAATTATTCTCGCCTTTTTTGATTTAGCCGCTCCACTGGCTTCCACTGGCGCAAGTGTTCCCCACACAACTACTCAAATTACAAACGTAAAGTCCATGGGATCACTTCCCGATATTGATCGGGACAGGTGATGCCGGGTAATTCTACCGGACTGTGTCCGGGATTTGAAATACATATGCTCATCTTTCGTGTTATCTCCTACTGGAACAAATGCAGGGGCCAGTATGGGGCCTATTTAAAAATTTCGTTCCTTTATAGCATCACAGGCCGGGCGGACACAGGGCTAATTCCCCCACTACGCCAAGCGCTGAACGTTGTGCGCAATCGAGTATTCTATCCAAAGAATTCATGAATATGAAACACTTCACTTTTCTTTTTGGTTTGACACTTTTCATTTTAGGAGTAGACCAAAGAATGTCAACTAAGTATCTCATAATGCCTGCACCTAGAGTCAGTGCCATTATTGATACAACTGATACAAGTAGTATCGCAATTCTTCCATTTAGTTCATCGTCTTTAGGCATTGATTCTGCTATATCAATAACTATAACCTCTGATGAAGTTATCCTAATTGATAGCATTTTAAAGGCATTCCTAAATGAATACAATGAAAAAGGTCACTCCAATCAATTAAAACCCATATACTCCGACAATAACCCAATACGCTTAGAAAATTATTGCAGACAATATATTCCTTATTCCTTACACGCCGAAAGAATAGTATTCATTAATTGCTTTGCCAAAAGTCAGATCAGTGAATTTCGGTATTGGAGAAAGTATTTAGTTTCAGTTGACGGAGGAGGAAAATCGTTTTTTAGTGCGAAAGTAAATCTCACGTTAAAGAAATGTTTTAAGTTTTGGGTTAATGCTCCTCTTTGACCAACTAGAAGACTGCGTATAACATTGGGTTTGCTGTTTTGGGGGCGGACGGAAGTGAATCCAGGCATTAGTCTCTTATTCAGCTTTGGCTATGGGATTGACCGTTTACTTATTGGCTTTACTTTTTAAATAATAATTCGTTTCTTTAGTTGGGTTTGCAGCCGAGCGGACACAGCAACAATTCCTCACAGCAGCAAACCCTGAACGTTGCAGGCAATTTTTTATGAACCGTATTCTAACAATAACATTTGGGCTTTTATTTTCGCTCAGTTCTCATGGGCAATACTCAAATCTTGACACTACAATATCTTTTCAAGACAGCATTCTTTTGTGTAACTTCTGGACAGACTTTAAAAGAGCAATTGATGAAAAAAGTAATGATAAATTAGCAGCGCTTTGTGAATTTCCATTTTATTGTAGACCTTGTATTGACGACACAACTCTGAAAAATAATGATCATACAGTAATTAAGGTGACGAAGAAACTATTTTACGAAAGTCAGTACAAAGTGTTTTTTAGTAAGCCGATAAAGGACTTAATAGAAAAGTATCAAAAATTTGAAACCTACATTTTTCATCCAACATTTGACAATAAATTCAAACGCAATGGATTTATGCTTACATATACGATTGTTGCCCCTTCAAAAA